>JBJOFM010000093.1:0-8272 GCA_046048755.1 Bacteroidota bacterium
ACATAATCGTTGAATTCAAACCAAGGAACAATCGGTACAACCAAAGCAAGGAACAATCCGAACAATCAAACCTAGGAACAATCTGAACGATCAAATCAAGGAACAATCCGAACGATCAAACCAAGGAACAATCCGAACGATCAAACCCACGAAATCTCTGAAACAATTTAAAAAACTACTAAAAACACCATCCAATACTTTTGATTCCCACAAAACTTATGTTTTTTTGAACCATGAACTCAGAGGTGTCTCGGATTGGCGTAATTGGAAGTGGAAGTTGGGCAACGGCGTTGGTTAAAATATTAACTGACAATGGAAATCGCGTATTATGGTGGATCCGAAATGCGGAGAAAGCAGAGTTTATTAAATCCAACCGACATAATCCCGATTATCTAAGTTCGGTTGAAATCCATACCGATCGGGTTGAAACTACATCGGATATCCAATACACGTTGAACTCTTGCTCTACCTTGGTTTTGGCAGTTCCTTCGGCCTACATTCACCAAGCATTACAAGGGTCAACGCTACCCAAAAACAGCATTTACATATCGGCCATCAAAGGAATAGAGCCCCACAGTCAGCAAGTTATGGCGGGATATTTAAACCAAGTACACGGTATATCTATGGAAAATATTGGGATTGTAACTGGGCCTTGTCATGCCGAAGAAGTTGCCGCTGAAAAACTCAGTTTTCTTACCGTTGCCGCCACCCAAAATGATATCGCTCAATCGTTTGCCGATAAATTACAAACCCGATACATTCAAACCCGATGCAATAACGACTTAATCGGTTCGGAATATGCCGCAGTGATGAAGAATATTTATGCCATCGGGGCAGGGATTGCTCACGGTTTGGGCTATGGTGACAACTATTTGGCCTTGTACGTAAGTGCAGCAATTCGAGAAATGGATGCCTTTTTAACGGCATTATCCCCTGACCACCGAGATGTAAAAGAAGCAGCATATTTAGGCGATTTATTGGTTACCTGCTACTCACAATTTAGCAGGAACAGAACGTTTGGAACCATGTTAGGCAAAGGATATTCGGTAAAATCGGCCCAATTAGAAATGAATATGGTAGCCGAAGGATATTTTGCGGCCAAATTGGTGCATACCAAATGTGAGGAATACCGGATTCAAGCCCCCATTGCATCGGCTATTTACAACATCATTTACGAAAACGCCAATCCTTCTAGGCAATTCAAAACACTCAATCAAGATCACTTAGGATAAAACTATTTATTTGTTCAATTGTATATTTTAGGCAGCATGGGATTTAAGATTTACACAAAGCAAGGAGACGATGGAAAAACCGGCTTAATTGGCGGAGAACGTGTATCCAAACACCACATTCGAGTTGAAAGTTATGGTACGGTGGATGAGTTGAACTCCCATATCGGTGTTGTTCGATCAAAAATTGGTGGCAGCGAGGAGGAAGTAATTTTAAGTCAAGTGCAAAACGACCTCTTTACAATTGGATCTTTCTTGGCTTCGGCTTCCAATTCAAACCAAAAATTACCCAGAGCATTGGGCGATGACAAAATTGAAAAATTAGAATCCGAAATCGACCGTCTAACCCAATTGCTCCCGCCATTGCAGAACTTTATCCTGCCTGGAGCTTCGGTTATTGGAGCTCAAGCACATGTGGCTCGATGCGTTTGCAGACGCGCTGAACGCTTAGTAGTTTATTTACGCGATAACGAAGAAGTACCGGATTTTATCATTAAATACCTCAACAGACTTAGCGATTACTTGTTCACCTTGGCCCGCTTCTTGGACCACAAAAATGGTGGTGTAGAAATTATTTGGATTGCCGATAAAGGATAAAAGTACGATTAACCCATTTCACGAAAATCTATCTGCCACTGTTGAAGTTGCTGAGATTAACGGTGGAAAATCCGAAATTTACCCATGTATCCCACGGAATGCTAAACTACTTTCACCCCGCCCTCATATCGAAATTGTAAAAAATATTTAATATTTCGCTTGCGTTTTATTGAATATTGGATTTATATTTGTTCAAACAAACGTTTAAAATAAAACAACAAAACATACAATGAAAAAAACATTCATTTTCGCTTCTCTAGCTACTGCCATCCTCGTGTTAGGATCTTGCGGTAGCAACGCTACCGAAGCCGGTAACGCTGATTCTGCTGCTCAAGCTTCTGCTGCTGCGGTAACTTACAAAATTGATGCTGCTGCCTCTACCTTAGGATGGCACGGTTCTAAAGTTGCTGGGGTTGGCGAACATTCTGGTACTATCGCTATTCAAGAAGGTACCTTGAGTGTTGAAAACGGAAACATCACTGCGGGAACATTTGTTATCGACATGGCGAAAATCGTAGTTACCGATTCTGGTATGCCGCAGGAATATAAAGATAAATTGGTAGGTCATTTTAGCGCCGATGATTTCTTTAACTCCGCTAAATTCCCAACTGCGAAATTTGAAATTAGTGCTTGCGAAGCAAAAGCAGACGGTGATAACACACACTTCATCACCGGTAACTTGACCTTACGTGATTCTACCAAGAGCATTTCTTTCCCAGCTAAAGTTGCTGTAACTGAGACAGGCATCACTGCCGATGCAAAAGTTACTATCAACCGTTTGGATTGGGGTATCAACTACGACAAAGACAACATGAGCTTGAACGAAAAAGCACAAGCTAAATTGAAAAACGGTGTTGTTGGTAAAGATATCGATCTAACCATCAGCTTAAAAGGTAACAAATAATTTAAAACTATTTAAGTGTAAAAAAGGGGCGGTAATTCCGCCCCTTTTTTATTTTCTATCTGATGCTTGTTTTATTTTCTATTTGATGCTTTCGCTTTCAGTTGACATTAATTTGTAGCCAACTAACTACCTTCTTTTATTCACTTGGCTTCTATCGATCCAAGTTTGGGTATTATATAGTAAAGATCAACTTACATTCTGCGATTACCCACCCATACAAATCTGCGATTGATGTATTGAGCATCGGTAAACGTTGCATTACCGCTCGGATTTCCTCCAGTAACGTGAAAATCACTATACGCCGCGTGTTGGTTTACAAACGCTGCTCCAGTAAAATTAAAACTCACCGGAGTAAATACGGAATTCATTTTCTCTTCGGTTTTATCCATAAACTCCGAATTGGTTGTATAACACTGACAGGTAATAGCACCCAACTCACTGGCACACTCCGCTGCTAACTGCAAACTATGATCGGCATCCTTGGTTTTAACTACAAAAACTATGGGACCAAAACACTCGTGCTTCCACGTACTTGCAGCTTCAGCATCCACGGCAATCACCGTTGGTGAAGCAGTACGTGCATCTGGGAACTCTGCATTATCCACTACAACAGAAGCTGCTGCCACTGCGCCGCTACCCACAGATTCCATCGTGTCTTTTACTCTTTTCGCAGTAATTTCGTTCTGAATTGCACCCAAAGTACCCGCTCCCATTTTGGGATTTTCTGCCAAACCTTTAACGGCTGCAGCTATTCCAGATACAACTTCATCATAGCTCAAATGTCCGTCTGAAGTAGTAACTCCGTTCTCCGATACAAACACATTTTGCGGTGCCGTACACATTTGCCCGCTGTACAAACTAGCAGCAAAAGCCAAATTACCAAAAACCGCCGATGCATCTTTTACGCTATCCAAAATCACAGAATTCACGCCCGCCTTTTCGGTAAATACGGTCTTACCAGACAACGTCTCCAAATAGTCGCCAAACGATGATCCACCCGTATAATCAATCATCTTCACTGCAGCATGTTCGGCCAATTCCTTAGTTATAGGTTTTGAAACCGTATCCACCGCTAATTGCACTATCCCATTCGGCAATCCTGCATCGGCAAAAACCTTCTGCATTTCTGCAACAACTATGGCAATTGGCAAAATCGACTTAGGATGTGGTTTAACGATTGAGACATTGCCCGTAATTAAGCTTGCAAACAAACCGGGTACCGTATTCCAAGTTGGGAAGGTACTGCAACCAATAACCAAAGAAATGCCTTTGGGAATCGGTTTGTAATTTTTATGTAGGGTTAAATCAAATTTACCCATGTTCTTCACCCATTCAACCTGAGACGGAAAACGCGTCAATTCCTTGTAACCCATAGAAATCGCTTCCATGGCTCTATCGTTTGCATGTGGACCGCTTGCCTGAAAACTCATCACATAACTCTGCCCTGTAGTATGCATCGTTGCGTAGGCAATCTCAAAAAAACGTTCGGCCACTCTATCCAAACAAGCCACCAACAAATCCGCTCTTTGATCTACACTGGTTTTAGACCAAGTCTGTTGAGCCGATGTAGCTTTCTCCAACAATACCTCCGTAGTGAATGCTGGATACTGAATACCCAATCCTTGCTGTAAAAATGGCGATACTTCCTCTCCTATCCAATGATGGGACCCGCTGTCGTCTAATCCTTTAAAATTATTGGCTAAGGATTTCTGGAAAGCCTCTAAGCCTTTGGCGCCGGCATCTTCGGCATAAGCGCGAGGATTTTCCGGCCATGCCGCGTAAAATGTTCTATTTAACTGCGCCTGATAGGCATCTTCAATTCGCTGTATAGCACTATTAGTCATATGATTTTCTATTTTTTTATAAGGATAATTTATGCCTGACCGGTAGGTCCACCAAATCCAAAAGGAACCGTATTCTGAGGCATGGGTTGATGATTTTCATCAAACACGATTTCCCCGAAATGGTCTTCGTATCTACCGACGTTATCTCCCAAAGCCATCAATAAACGCTTGGCGTGCTGTGGCGCTAAAATAATTCTACTTTTCACTTTCCCTTTAGGTATACCCGGCATCATTCGAACAAAATCAACGATAAATTCGGTTTGACTGTGGGTTATGATGGCAAAGTTGCTGTAAGTTCCTTCCGCAATTTCCTCCGTAAGTTCGATATCAAAAGCGTTCTGTGCCTCGTTATTTTCTTCCATAATACCACAAAATTAACCGATTCCTCTCGTTTATGGTAACCAAATTAAACCGAATCCAAATTATTGCGTCTTTAACACAAAGAATACTGCAAAGTCCTTTTAAATTCAAAATCGTAAAACTAAATTGCTTGCTAACAATGAAATTAACAAAACACATTCTTCCTAGATATTTTATTTCGAATACAAGCGATCTCATTTTAACAACTGCACGAAAAACAATTGTTTTACTTGGATTAGTATTAACCCAAGTTTTGAATATCAACCCTTTATACGCTCAATATACATGGGGAGAACACATTTCCCCCATCTTGTACAACAATTGCGTAAATTGTCATAATGACGGTGGAATTGCCCCTTTTTCATTAATAGGGTACAATAAGGCAAAGGCCTATGCCCAATCGATAAAAGCTTCTGTAGTAAACCGATCCATGCCACCATGGCCAGCTTCACCAAACTACAACCGATATGCACACGAAAAAATATTAAGCACCTCCGAAATTCAACAAATTTCTGATTGGGTAGATGCAGGTGCTCCCGAAGGAGATGCCAGTAAAGCACCCATACCACCTACACCGCAAAAAGGCATAACCATCCAGAATCCAACGCTAATTGGTAAAATTCCAACCTATTTGGTTAATACCAATACCGACGTGTACCGCTGCTTTGTTATTCCAACACAATTTAACACCAACCAGTACTTAACCGAAATCGAGGTCATTCCCGGTAACCCCAAAATAGTTCATCATGTTTTGGTATTCCACGATACCAGCAGTAAACCTAAAAAACTGGACGATGCAGATTCTGAACCTGGATATTTGAGTTTTGGCGGTACCGGGTCTAATTTGTCCAATTTAATTGGGGTTTATGTTCCAGGACAAGAACCCTATCAATTCCCAAAAGGTTTTGCATGTAATTTACCACCCAATGGCTACATAATTATGCAAATTCATTACCCTGGAGGTGTAAATGCTGAAATAGATTCCACCAAAGTAATATTAAAAACCAGTTCCAACGCCTTGCGACCCATTTACATTGTGTCCGCAATCAATCACCAACCTGCATCGCTCACTAACGGCCCCTTATATTTAACCCCAGATGAAAGAAAAACATTTTATTCTCGAACCGAAATTAAGAATTATAACCTCATCGCCCTGGCAGTTGCCCCCCATATGCATTTAATCGGCAAGAGTATTAAATCGTATTTGGTAAATGATAAAGACACCACCAAAATTATTGATATCCCGGAATGGGATTTTCACTGGCAACGAACCTATTCTTTCCGAAAACCTGTAATTATACCAAAAGGTAGTACGTTGTGGGGAGAAGCCTATTATGATAATTCATCCAGCAACCCCAACAATCCAAACTTCCCTACCAAAGCCATTTCTTTGGGCGAAGGAACCGGAGATGAAATGATGCTAGTTTATTATTGGATGTCACCCTATAACCCAGGAGACGAAAACATGGTTCTTGACACATCCTCACTCAAGAGTATTTTATCCATTACTAAAGATCCCCTGTCTTCACAATGGAAAATCTACCCCAATCCCATACAAATAAACAGCGCATCGCCAATAAATATTGAAAGCGAAAATCCGATAGTAGCCATAGAACTGATAGATCCTGCGGGGAAAACAGTAATTGGGAATAATTCGAAGTATTTGTCTTCCGAACATCATACGTTCACACTATTTCCCAGCGTGCCAATGGCGGACAATAAATTTTCCACCCAACTTTCATTGCTGAACTTAGCACCAGGCACCTACCGAATAAAACTTATTGGGGCTCAAGGTCAAAGTGTAAACACCACCCTATTGCTATTGCCTTAATAAAAAATGCGTTGGTAAGACCGATGGTATGTTCAATGTCTATTCCCTTCATTAGTCGAATCAATGTTTATTGATGTTAACGGACACAAATTACCGAAATCTCAACTAATGCGTCTTTAGGCAATCGAGAAACCTCCACCGTTTCGCGCGCAGGGTATTGTCCTTCTTTAAAGTACGATCCGTAAATGGCATTCACCTTGGGAAAATCATTCATACTCTTTAAGAAAATCGACGTTTTCACCACATCAGAAAAAGTAAGACCGGCAACGGCCATTAATGCCGAAATATTATCCATCACCCGTTTTGCTTGAATTTCCACATCGGTCTCACTGTCGAAACTTCCAGTTTCCGGGTTTAGTCCAATCATTCCCGAAAAATAAAATGTATTACCCGCTTGAACGGCTTGAGAATAGGGTCCGATGGGTTGAGGCGCATTTTTAGAATAAATAGGTTGTATCATTGGCTTTGATGTAAATTTGTGGCAACATGAAGATAGGCCTGATAGCAAGCCCAGAAAAACGAAAAGCTTGGGAACTAAAAAACTTACCCGATTCCACCGTTTCATGGATGCAAGATACGCATGAGCATCGGAACTTCGACGTTTGGATTGATTTGGATTTCGACCAAAACATCGAACGATTATTAGATTACGCATCCAATACCCAAACTACTTTTTTGCTGGGTTGCGTTTTCAATACCCTGGAATCTGCATTTCTTCAAATTTCCGGTTATACCAATCAACAGGGTGAAATTATCAAGCCGTCTAATTGGAAAGGAATTGGAATCAACCAATTACCCACCTTCGTAGAAAGACAAACCCTGGAATTCACCAATCCCTTCCGCATAGAACTATCTCATTTAGAGCCTATTTTTTTTAAACTGGGTTATCCCCACTGGGAACAGGTAAATAGCAGAGTAGGAATGGTTACTCCGCGCGTTGTCTGCATGATCATCAACGAAGCCTACTACACGGTTCAAGAACGCACTGCATTGCCTGAGGATATCGACCAAGCCATGAAATTGGGTACCAATTATCCCAAAGGACCCTTTGAATGGTGTAAAGAAATAGGGATCGATAATGTTTATCATCTACTGGATGCCATGTATTTGGATACCCGAGAAGAGCGATACAAAATCTGCAGCCTTCTTAAACAAGAATGGCTTAATAGTCAGATAAAATAATTATTTATTCTAACCTTTTCATTGTTGATACGTTCATTAACAATGTACCACTCTAACCGCGTTTTTGGGAAATAAATATTCCTGTTATTACCCCAGTGAATCAACTTCAAACGAACATTTGAATTTTCACATGACGCAAATAGTAACATTCAAATAACAAGAAGGGCGACCGTTAGGCCGCCCTTCTTAATACTATTACAAATGATGAATTACTTCTGTACGGTAATTTTCTTCGTTACCACTTGCTTGCCATTGCTTACTTCTACCAAGTAAACTCCGTTGCTTAAGTCGCCAGCGTTTACTTCCAATAAGTTGCCATTCAAGT
>JBJOFM010000094.1:0-3465 GCA_046048755.1 Bacteroidota bacterium
GATTTAAACTGTGGTTTTAAAGAATCAAAGGAATTGGCAAATGCCTTAAATGTCTCGTAATAATCGAAATTCGCATCCAAATAACCCATGTTGAAATCAACGTTGTCATCTTCATCATCCATGTCGTCCAAAATCCGATAATACGAAAACATGGCATTGGCTAGTAAACTCTCTACTTGGTCTCGAATAGCAGCAGGAATTTCGGGTTTATCCATGTACCGCTTCAAGGCAAGCGCATATCCTCGTTCGCTGTCGTTCAAGGTGGGATAACACGTTTTTATTACCCATCGATTCACCACCGCAGGATTTTTCAAATACATGCCTCGCAATTCCTTTAGCAACGTATCCAATTGCTGTGCATTTTCATTGTAAATTCCTTTCAACGAAATACTGGCAAACGTATCGCCGGTAGTGATATATTGTTTTAGCAAGGAAATTCCATATGGCTGCATCGGCAAGTACCAATGGGTTGTTTTTTCCAAATCCCCTGATCGAACCAAGGCCGATAACAATAAAAATCGATTGTCCAAATCAGACCCTGAAGAATTAGACATTCCTAACAACACCAATTTATTATCGGCAGAAGCTGGCAACATCGAAATTGTTTTCTTGGGTTTTCCGGATTGGGTAGAGTCCGTTCCTGTTTTCAGCGAATCGCCTACTACAGAAAATCTTGAATTTGTATTTGCAGCAGAGTAACCCGCAGCATGTAAGGCTCCTAGGCTACTGAAAGCCATCAGCACAAGGGCCATCGGTCTGCGCTGCAAAAAATTAACAATTTTCATCTATAATCTAAACGATATTAAGTACTTGTTCTTTGATTTGTTCCAACTTTTCCTTCATCTGCACTACGGCTTGCTGCATCGGAAAATAATTACTTTTTACACCCATGGTGTTCATTTCTCTGCCCATTTCTTGGGAAATAAAATTCAATTTTCTACCTAAAGGTTCTTTACTTAAGCAATCCTTGAAGTATTGAATATGCTGAGCCAATCGCTGCTTTTCTTCGCCGATATCCCACTTGTCCAAATAAATTAATACCTCTTGCTCAAATCTACCTGGATCCATGGTTCCTTCCTGAATATGTTGTGCGAGATTATTGTAAATTTTATCGCGCAATTGCTGCTTTCTCGGCTCCTCGTGGGTAATAACAATTTCCAAATCGGCTCCAATGGAATCCACTAACTCCGCTAATTTTTTAGATGTTGCAGCGCCCTCCTCGGTCCTAAAGTTATTTAGTTTCTCGGCAGCCATTTCCGTTGCACTCAATATCACCGCCTTCATGGCATCGGAAATCGTTCGTTCGCCAGCAAAAACCACTTCGGGCAATTTCAACACCTCTCTAAAGGGATCCTTAAATTCCATGGATAATGCATCGCTCAACAATCGCCACTGATCCACATACGCCTTGGCCAAAGGCACATTTACCTGGATATCGTATTCCACCGCGTCTGCTGCAGTAAACGAAATGCTGTAGCTACAATTGATGGTGCCCCGTTCTAATTTCTCGGCTAATAATTTCCTAACTACCGGATCCAATTCGTATAAGTACTTTGGCAATCGAACATCGGCCTCGAAATATCTTCCATTCAGTGCTTTTATTTCACAAACTACCCGAACTCCCGAAGTTTCCAATTGGGCACGACCGAAACCCGTCATGCTTTTCATGGGTGCAGCAATCATAATCAAGCGAAATTAGGACTAATTCAACGAATAAATACCCCAAACCCTACGAATTTCCTAACTTTGTATAATTTTTATGAAAATCAACGCTTTTTGGGCCATTTTCCTTGCAATACCATTAGGATTTTCGGCCTGTACATCCAATAAAACAGACGATGCAACTGAAACAGCAGTTTCGCCGCTGTTGATCAATGTACCGGTTTCTGGATTTTCCGAAGATTCTGCCTACCTATTTATCGAAAAGCAGTTATCGTTTGGATTTCGAATCCCCGGTACTAAAGCACAAAAATTATGTGCCGATTATTTGCATCAACAACTAAAACGTTTTTCAGACACAACCTATAGACAAGAACTTCAAGGTGTAAATCCTAGAAATGGAAAGAATATACCGATGATTAACCTCATTGGCAGCTTCAATCCTAAAGCGGAAAAGCGAATTTTATTGGCCTCTCACTGGGACTCAAGACCTACTGCCGACATGGACGATGAAAGACAAAACGAACCCATTTTGGCAGCGAACGATGGAGCCAGCGGCGTTGCTGTTTTACTGGAAATCGCAAGAAATTTATCCGCTAAGAAGCCCAATATTGGAGTGGACATTATTTTCTTTGATGCCGAAGATTTGGGGGTTTCAAACATAGAAAATTCATTTTGTTTGGGAAGTCAAGCATGGGCTAAAACACCTCATACTCCCAATTACAAAGCGTATGCAGGAATCTTATTGGACATGGTAGGCGGAAAAAACGCCAAATTTGTTTGGGAAGCCTACTCCGCGGAATATGCCAATTTTGTGTTAAATCACACGTGGGGCATAGCCAACGAATTGGGTTACAGCAATATTTTCCAGTATCAATCCATTGGACCCATAATAGACGATCATAAATACGTGTATGATGGTACAAAAATCCCTATGATCGACATCATTCAATACGATGAAAACAACGGATTTGCACCCTATTGGCACACCCACGATGACAATCTAGAATCCATAGACAAAGGCACGCTAAAAGCTGTTGGAAATACCGTTCATCATGTAGTCTTTAACCAGCCCTAAATTAATAAGGATGGAACAGATTCAAAAAGTAGATTTACTGGCTTTCGGAGCACATCCAGACGATGTAGAACTGGGGGCGGGAGGCACGCTATTGAAACATATCCAGATGGGCTACACGGCGGGCATAGTAGATTTAACACAAGGAGAATTAGGCAGTAGAGGTAGTATAGAAACGAGGAAAAAAGAAGCTGCCGCAAGTGCGGAGATTTTTGGATTAACTTTTCGGATAAATCTAAAATGGCAGGATGGCTTTTTTGCAGAAGTCGATTCTAACTTGTTAGAAATTGCAAAAATCATCAGACAAACTCAACCCAAATGGGTAATGGCAAATGCTGTTTCGGATAGACATCCGGATCATGGTAGAGCCGCAAAAATTATTGAACGTGCTTCCTTTTTAGCGGGTTTAGTAAAAATAAAAATCGAAGAAAATGGGGAAGACTTACCCGCTTACAGGCCCAAAAACATTTTTCATTACATACAAGATCGCAATATTGGACCCCAATTTATCGTTGATATTACCAATCAATGGGAATTAAAAATGAAAGCCATAGCTGCATTCAAATCTCAGTTCTATTCAGAAGATTCTACGGAGCCTGTTACCCCTATTTCTACTAAAGAATTTTGGAGCTTCTTAGAAGCTAGAGCCCGCGATTTTGGTCGTATTGGTGGTTTTGAATTTGCCGAAGGCTTTACTACAGCTACCCCATTAGCAATCCGAAACTTTAACG
>JBJOFM010000095.1:0-6837 GCA_046048755.1 Bacteroidota bacterium
CAATTGGAGGTGACCGTATTACCAAAGACCTTCAGGAAGCATTTAGTATCCTTAAGGACCAAGCTGAATTTGTAAAAGTAAATTACGGCTCCTGCTATCCTACCGAAGCAATGCGCAACGAAGTTGTGGTTATCCCTGGTTTACCTGGTAGAGCTCCTAAAGAAATCTCTTTATACGCAATCTCGCAAGTTATTAGAGCCCGAGTTGAAGATATAATTCAAAAGGTTGATTTTGAAATGGCGGTTTCAGGTATCCGACATAAACTGGGCGGTGGTTTGGTTTTAACCGGCGGAGGAAGCGCGATGAAAGACATTACTCAATTGTTCAATTACCACATTGGTTTAGAAGTTCATATTGGAAGTCCTGGGCAACATTTGGGTAAAGGAATGATTGACGAAGTCAGAAATCCCATGTTCGCAACAGGTATCGGTCTGGTAATGAAAGGATTTGACCTAGCAGTGAAACACGGCATGGGTATTGGAAATACCGTGATTCACAAGGAGGAAGTAAAAGAACCCGTTCAACAACCTTTCTTTACGGACGAAGTATCCATTGAGCCTGAAATACCCAATCAAAAACCCGATAAATCCCCATTCCCTGGTTCCACTTGGAGTGGTAATTTATTTGCCGAATTGAAAAATTGGTTGAAAGACGGTGAAGATTTTCACAATAATTAAGGAAGGAAAGGGAAAAACGATGACATATTTCCAACCAGAAATACAAGCAAACAGAAACAACCTTATTAAGGTAATAGGTGTAGGCGGTGGCGGAAGCAATGCGGTAAATTATATGTTTAAACACGGAATTGAGGGTGTTGATTTCTTCATCTGCAACACCGACGTGCAAGCATTGAATAGCAGCCCCGTAGATTACAAGTTGCAATTAGGGATCAACCTAACCGAAGGACTCGGCGCCGGATCCATGCCAGACATGGGCGAAAAAGCAGCCATGGAAAGCGTGATGGCCATCAGACAAATCCTAGAAAATAATACCAAAATGGTGTTTATTACCGCTGGAATGGGCGGTGGAACTGGAACTGGTGCGGCACCGGTTATCGCTAAAATTGCCAAGGAATTAAATGTCTTAACCGTAGGAATTGTTACCTTACCGTTTGAAGATGAAGGCCCGCAACGTATCAATCAGGCTAGAGAAGGTTTAGAAAAACTCAAGCCCCATGTGGATGCTTTAATTTCTATTTCGAACGATAGAATTGTGGATATGTATGGCGATTTAACGATCACGCAAGCTTTTGCAAAGGCGGATGATATTTTATGCACCGCTGCAAGAGGTATTGCAGAGATCATTACAAAACCGGGTCAGATTAACGTGGACTTCATGGACGTTCAAACCGCAGTTTCAAATAGTGGAAGAGCCATATTAGGAACCGGAATCGCGTCGGGTGCTAATCGTGCCGAAGATGCTGTAAGAACTGCTTTGGATAGTCCACTATTGGATAATGTAAAAATCCGTGGTGCCAAACACCTATTGGTAAATTTCACTTACGGAGATAAAGAACCCGTCATGAGTGAAATTTCTAAAGTGAAACGTTATTTACAGGAAGAAGCAGGTCATAGCGCCCACCTTAAAATGGGTATAACCAAGGACGATTCACTCACCGATGAAATTTCAATCACCGTGATAGCTACCGGATTTGAAGTGAGTAACGCCATTGAAAACCCAAACCACGGTCAGCTTTTCCAATCCATGCAATCCACTAACACTTTCCCAGGTATTCAGCAAGGAATTTGGCCAAATGAGATGACCAAATCCACACCAGCAGCTTCCGAAAATATTTCTGAAGTACCAACTGCCCAAAATCCGATATTCCCTGCACCTTCCGCAAATATTCCAACAGATTATCATCAAAGCAAATTAAATACTACGGATAATCCCCCACACTCAAATGCAAATTTGGGTAACGAGATGCCGGGATTGTTTAATTCAGCTTTTGGCGGAGGAATGAATGGTTATGGATTAAACAACACCATCCATCAGGGACAAAATCCCACAGAATCTACCCATCCGATCCCTAATAACAATTCGTTAAATGAAAATCCTGTGAATCATCAACATGCGATGAATCCAGTGAATCAAGTGCCCGTTCCTTACGAAGCTCTGAATGATTTATTCAATGAAAATCCATTATCCGATATATTCAAAGAAAATCACTTAGAAAAACAACGAGGTAACCGGACAAACGTATTGGATGACTACGATGTTCCCGCGTATTTACGCAAAGGAATCAACCTACAATCGGCTCCTCCCAGCAATAGCCAGCTGGTATCTAAAATAACAATACAAGAGGAAAACGCCTCCGCAGATAGGGATCTAACCATTAGACCCAATAGACATCTGCATGACAACGTGGATTGATAGCCAATTAATCCCCTAACGAAGAAGGTCGCTCCCCACGGGCGGCCTTTCTTTTTACCACTCTAGAACTAAAGAATACGTTATTGTATTCTCATCTGCAATTCTGCAGCACCTAGCCTATTTTATTGCTGAGCTCAAGATTCAAGGATTCACGATATAAATTACAATACCGTGTTGCAACACCCAAGGCACCGTAATTTTTGATTGCAAAATCGCGATTACGAGCAGACAAATCATCTCTTCCCCTATCGTCTAATTCACTCCAATTTAATATCCATTTCGCCATTCCCTCTATATCCATAAAATCGCCGCAATAACCCAAATCCACCTGTACCATCTCCGGAATTCCACCTACATTGAAGGCCACTACAGGCACTCCCATGCATTGTGCCTCCATAATCGTAGTTGGAAGATTTTCTTCGTGCGAGGTCGTGATATATAAATCGGCAACCGCATAAACTCTGCGGATCTCTTCGGAAGATTTCAATAAACCTAAGGAAACAAAAGGCAGTTCCATTTGCACATGTTCTGGCCATCGATCTCCCACAATCACTGTGCACCATTTCCCAGGCTCTCGCTGTTCTAATGTACTCGCCAACGTTGAAAATTCTGCAAATCCCTTTTTTTGATTTGATAAATTCGCCGAAATAAATAATAACACCCTTTTCCCGTCAGGAATTCCCCATCCCCGCTTAATAGTACTATCAAAACCCGCCAACTCCCGGTTAAAGTATGCCGCATCCAATGGGTTAGAAATTACCGAAATCCTATTCGATTGCGGAAAATCCGATCGTTGAATAGCTTGATTTTTTAACCAATGCGAAGGAGTAACCAAATGCAAATTTTTGGCAGCCAATACCAATGACTTATTGTTAAATACCCTAACCGATAAATCACGCGGTCCGGGGTTAATTAAGTATTGACAATTACCGCATCCCTGGATAAAATTGGTACAACCACGGGGATGATAACACCCACCCGTAAATGGCCACATATCGTGACAGGTCCAAAATACCGGCTTACCTAACTCCAACAACTCCCCTATCCCTTGCACCGATAAAAATCCTTTATTCACCCAATGCAAATGTATGATATCGGCATCCCGAAGTAGTTTCCAATTCTTGGCAGAAATTCCGGTTATACCATGACTAAATGCAAATCGAAAACGCTTAGATTTTTCAAATCGTAAAAAATCCAATTTCTCCAACGCATGCAAGAATATAGCGTACCATTTTTTTAGAAATGTATCCGCCCAACGATTCGGATAACCCGAATTATATTCAAAAATCCAATGCTCTGATTTAAAACCCTCTATGTGATTAATTGCATTGGACAACCGATCCCCGGCAACAAAAGCACCACCAGAACCTGCAGCATTAATATGTACAACGGAAATGGATTTCATCAATTGCGAATGTCGAATTTAATACTTTTCGACAAAGCAAGAGCCAAAACAAAAGCAATCATCATTAAAACACCACCACCAAAGTACGGCAACGAAGAATAGTAATCGTATAAAAATCCTGAAATTAATGGGCCAATCGCGCGAGCTAAGGATCCCATGCTTTGCAATAATCCTAAAATCTTCCCTTGAGCATCGGGCGGGGCATTCAATGAAACCAAAGAATTGATGGATGGCATCAACAAACCGTTGGCAAAAGCCAAAAACATTACTGCTATCACCTGAACAGGATAAAACCACGTTGCATCCGGTGGTAATGGTATCAAGGTTAAGCCAATAGCCGCCATCGGGCATCCCCAAATCAGCATTTTTTTAATTCCCAACTTCTTTTGAAATACTCCAATTAATCCACCCTGTACAACTGCACTAAAAACGCCAATCATTGCAAAAACATACCCGATTTCGTTGGGTTTCAGATGGTATTTCTCGTCCCACAAAACACTGGCATTTGTTTGCATCATACTGAAGGCAGCAGTGTAGATAAAACTCACTAAAAACAACTCTCCGATCACATCAATACGCCATACGGTAACCATTCCTTTAAATGTCTCCGAAACCTTTCGGTACTCGCTCACTTTATCCACCAAACTCTCCGGTAACAGTATCCAAGCTAAAATAAAGTTCACAGCACATAAAATTGCCGTAAAAACACCAATGAAGTACAACCCTTGTCCGCCTGCTAATTCACCCATGGCGTAAAGTTCACCGCCAATAAATGGCCCAAAAACAAATCCCAATCCAAAAGCAGCACCAATAATTCCCATACGTTTTGCTCGTTCTTGGGGAGGTGTGATATCGGCAATGTATGCTTGAGCTGCGGCGATATTTGCACTACCAAATCCCGAAACAATTCTAGCCACCATCAACATCCAAAAACTACCGGCAATTCCCAATAAATAATAGCCGATAATATTGGCAACAATACTACCTAAAATGATGGGTCGCCTTCCAATTCTATCACTAAGGCTGCCAAAAATGGGTGCAAAAATGAACTGAATAATGGAAAAGACCCCAGCCGCTAATCCTACCGCTACATTGGGAGAAAAGCCAACATGACTAATTTCAGCGAACGATTTAGTTATGGGAGAAAGGTTTGGTATTACGATACCAAAACCCAATAAATCAATAAAAATGGTGAGAAATAATATCCCTATTCGTTTATCTTTCATTCAAATTGTAGTTTGGAGGCCATCCAAGTGTCTTTTAGTAACAAATATGTACTATCCCTTAACTCCGTCAAAGTACTTGCTAGGGCGTTAAATACTAATGCATTAGGCGATAATTCATCCCGATTTAATAGGGATTGAATTTCGGTCTGACCTAGAATTTTCGCCGAATTACAATAGGATAAATTTAATAAAAGTCGATTGAAAAAATCAACACCCGTGCTTTGGTAAAACGCCTTTAATAATCCAAACGCTTTATCAATGCTACAACCCGACGGCGGTTCTTTGGACTCGTCAACCCCAATTACCACGATGCTACTGTGCAAAATTTCTGCATCGGCAACCAAATCTACACCATGCGCCTGCCAACCCGATACAAATTTTTTTAATTGATTTAGCAGATCTGTTTCTTCCTCTTCTGTAAGAACTTTGTCCGCTTGGAAAATCCAAATTCTAGCCGTAGATGGTAAAGCTGCTAATATCATTTCACCAACGATTGTTGAACCATTTCCGCAATATCCAATACTTCAATTTGATCTTCTTTATTAAAGTGTTTGGTGCCATCTTTTAACATGGTACTACAAAACGGACAATTTACGGCAACGATTTCGGCACCGGTTTCCAAAACATCTTCGGTCCGCTCCACATTCACTTCCTTATTTCCGTGTTCTGCTTCTTTGAACATTTGCGCTCCGCCTGCACCGCAGCACAAACCATTGGTTTTGCAACGTTTCATCTCCACCAATTCCGCATCCAATCGCTCCATTACCAATCTTGGCGCTTCATAGATCCCATTCGCTCTACCCAAATAACAAGAATCGTGGTAGGTGATTTTTTTACCTTTAAATGCTCCACCTTCAATGGCTAATCGACCTTGTTCCAACAATTCATTAATCAATTGAGTATGGTGAATAACCTCATAAATACCTCCAAGATTTGGATATTCATTTTTCAACGTATTAAAACAATGAGGACATGCCGTTACAATTCGCTTAACGCCATAACTATTCAAAACTTGTATATTCTGCAAGGCTTGCATTTGAAACAAAAACTCATTTCCTGCTCTTTTGGCCGGGTCACCCGTACAACCCTCTTCGATACCTAAAATTGCAAAATTCACCTGTGCTTTAGTAAGGATATCGGCGAAGGCCTTGCTAACACGTTGAGCACGTTCATCATAACTACCTGCACATCCCACCCAAAACAAAATTTCAGGCACTTCTCCGGCATTCATATAATCTTGAACCGTTCTAATTTTCATATCGGAATTAAGTTGTCCGCAATTTCGTAATTAACAAGGTATTTTTTACATTATTTATTTCCACACGATGGCATAAAAAAAGGGTTGAATCGATCCGATACAACCCCAATTCCTTCAATTCTTTCAATTAAACTTAGTAACCCGATCCTCCTGTTCCCACTATCTCACGATGCGGTACGAGCAATAAAGGGAAACCTGCATTTTCGCAAATAGTCTGAAAGGCCGACTTCTTCAAGCCACCTTCGGCATTGCTTAAAATTGACAACCACTTTCTGGGATACTTCATGGAAACATTAACAACTTCCGAAGCAATATCCACCGAAACATGAACATCTAAATCTTCCACCCTGATATTTCGATCCACCATGTAATTATTGGCTTGAACCAAATAAACGTGAAGGTTTCGAGCATCTTCATCCGATTGCTTTTTCATAACTCCGAAATAAGTAACCTGACTAAAACAACTGCTAGCAATTCTTGCCACAATAGGTAACTTCTGACGGGTTTCCGAAGCAGCATCCATCGGTAATAAAATGCGGTCTGGCGGTTGCCAAGATGCATCTGGATGTAAATAC
>JBJOFM010000096.1:0-24249 GCA_046048755.1 Bacteroidota bacterium
CACTTAATTCTTTACCTAATTTTTTTATAAACATTTATAACTATCAAACCCTTTTTATTCTAACTACCCCTACGTACATGATAAAAAACACTGAACTTTGTACCCATGGCTGGACCACATTCAACCGATCGTAAACTCCCCAAAACAAAAATATCCAAACAAGCCTTATTGCAATCGTTACAATTGTTTCGATACATGAGTAAAACCAACCGATGGCTATTTGCCTTGGGTACAGTTTTTCTTGCAATTACCGCTGCAGCATCGCTGGCATTCCCAAAATTGTTAGGCGAAATGATGGATACCGCCAACGTTTTTAAAAGTGGTAACTCCCAGCCTGACCCTTCAAAAATCAAAGAAATAGCTACCTACTTTATTTATTTATTTATCATTCAAGCCGTTTTCTCCTTCGGTAGAATTGCACTTTATGTTCGGGTTACCGAAGACCTAACTTTTGGACTGAGAAAAGACCTATTTGCCTCCATTATCAGACAAAATATGCAGTTTTTTCACGGCTCCAGAGTAGGGGATTTAATGAGTCGATTCTCAGCCGATATTGCACAAATTCAAGATGCTTTTACCACAAATTTGGCCATGTTTATCAGACAAATACTGGTTCTCCTTGGCGGAATTGTAGTGCTTTTTACCACATCACCCAAATTGGCCTGGCTCATGTTGGCTACCCTCCCTGCTATGATAGCAGTGGCCTTGTTTTTTGGTCGATTTATTCGAAGAAAATCTACCGAGGTTCAAGACTTAACCGCCGGAAATAACATTATCGTTGAAGAAACGCTAAGCGGAATCGAATCGGTGAAAGCTTTCACCAATGAATCATTTGAAATTCAACGATTTACAAAAAATGCATTTTCTTTAAAAAATTATGCAATCACGCGTGGCTATTGGAGGGGCGCCTTTAGTTCCTTCATTATAGTCTGCATGTTTGGAGTAATCGTTTGGTTAATTTATCAAGGGTTATCTATGGTACAACAAGGCGACATGAAAATAGGAGAGCTCTTTAACTTCATGATACTTACAGCCTTTGTTGGAAGCAGTATTGGCGGTATGGCAGAACAGTTTGTACAAATTCAAAAAACCTTAGGAAGCATCGATCGCGTATTGCAATTGATTGATACTCCAGGAGAACATCAATTATCGTTAATTCAAACTAGCGGACCAAAACCCAATTTTAAAGAAACACTATCCTTTCACGATATTAATTTCACCTATCCCGGCGAACACAACCCGGAAGTTCTCAGTAATTTATCATTTACAATTAATCCTGGAGAAACCATAGCCTTGGTTGGATCATCAGGATCCGGAAAAAGTACTATTGTTAACTTGGTTTATCAATTTTATCAACCAACTGCTGGAAAAATCACGCTGGGTATCACGGCAGTAAACGAGTACAATCTACAAGAATATCGAAATAATTTTGCCTTGGTTCCCCAAGAGGTTTTGTTATTTGGTGGGACTATCCTTGAAAATATCCGTTATGGTAATCCTAGCGCCACCGACGCAGAGGTGAAACATGCAGCGGAACAAGCCAATGCATTAACCTTCATTGAATCGTTCCCTAAAGGCTTCGATTCTTTGGTAGGAGATCGGGGTGTCTTATTGTCGGGCGGTCAAAAACAACGAATAGCTATAGCCAGAGCCATTCTTCGAAACCCTGCATTCCTGATTTTAGACGAAGCCACTTCCGCATTGGATTCGGAAAGCGAGTTACAAGTGCAAAAAGCGCTGGCCAAATTAATGCAAAACAGAACATCCTTGGTAATTGCCCATCGTTTATCTACCATTCGCAACGCAAATACCATCATTTTATTAAAACATGGAAAAATTCACGAAATGGGCTCTCATGAGTCCCTGATGGCGAAAGAAAACTCCATTTATCGTAAAATGGTAGAGCAACAACTAAATCCTGAAGATTTTTTCGATAAATTGTAAACTGAATTCACTTTGCATGCTATGGTCTTCCAAAAGAAATTTATCGTATACCTGATTTTTTTACTGACGGGTACTACGTTAATTGGACAAACTCAAGAAAACCTAGCCAATTCGCTTTATCAGCAAAAAGACTTTGACAAAGCAACCGTTTTGTATGAGGAACTTATCAATCAACAACCACAAAACGAACTGTTTCATCATCGGTATTTACAATGTTTAGTTCAAACTAACCAATACGATAAAGCCTCGAAATACTTACGAAAAAAAATAAAAAAGTCAGACCCAGGTGCATTGTCTTTAATCATTGACGATTGTTGGGTGGCTGCTCGTGCTGGAGATACACAAAAAGAAATAAAAATAATGGAATTGATATTGGATAAGCTGAAACAAAATGCTGCCATGTCCTACTTCCAAGATCCTTCTCCATATCTCTATGCTGCAAATTTATTTGAACGATATGACCTTAGAAAACAGGCAATACAAGTCTTAGAAAGTGCCGAAAACGATCTCGGTAATCACCCAGATATTGCCAATCAATTGGCTACCTTGCACATGGCTTCAGGAAATAGAATTAAAGGAATACAGCTGTATGTAGATATGCTAAGTGGTGGTAGAGTGCCTTTTAATGCTATAAAACAAGCCTTAGAAACACAATTAGCCGATAGTGCCGATTATGCCGCTTTACAAAGTATTTTACTGCAGCAAATTCAAGCTTACCCTGAAAATAATGAACTAACTATTGCCCTAAATTACACATTTATCAAACAAGCGAATTGGTCTAAGGCATTCGTTTTTGCCAAGGCGTTGGATCGCCGATTAAAACAAAAAGGAGAACGCGTATTTGAATTAGCCAATTTATGTATTTCCAATAAGGTTTATGATGTTGCTGAACAATGTTTGAATTATTGCATTTCTGAAAATTCAGAGAATACAGATTTAGACAATCGATTGTGGCACAAAAGCTGGATTAAACTGGGCGAAATTGGATACTTGAAATACTTGCAACAGGGGAAAAAATCAGACGCAGCCGCTGTCATACTTACCCTGAAAAAAATTGAACACCAATTTGGTCCCTCCGAAGAAACGCTAGAGAATGCTATAAATTTATCTCGATTAATGGTCCAGAACGATTCAGCAGGTATTTACATGAAATCCGCTGAAAGTTTACTGAGAAATTACCTCGAAAATGCAGGTATCCGCAACAAACAAAAATTAGCAAAACTCAAAATCGAATTAGCCGATGTACTTGTTGCTCAAAACGATGTATGGACCTCCGAATTATTGTATGCCCAAGTAGAAAAGGATTTTAAAGAAGAAGAAACGGGTCAGTTGGCTAAATTTAAACGAGCCGAATTGAGTTTTTATCGTGGTGATTTTGATTGGGCCACCATGCAGTTAAATGTGCTCAAAGGCGCAACAACCCAACTGATTTCCAACAATGCCATGGAGCTGGCTTTAACCATTATCGACAATTACGGTATGGACAGCAATTTCGCTGCGTTGCATTGGTTTGGTCAAGCACTGCTTGCCGAAAGACAGTTACGCTATACGGATGCTTATTTATTCTTGGACAGTATCACAACCAATTTCCCAGGCCACTCCTTAAGCGATGATATTCTATTCGTCAAAGCAAGGATGAAAATAGCTCTTGCCGATTATCCAGAAGCCGTAAATTTACTAGAAACTCTAGCCGTTGCCTATAACTTTGATATACTCGCCGATAATGCTTGGTATCAGCTTGGAAATTTGTATGAATATCGATTGAATAATCCTGAAAAAGCAATGTCTTGCTACCAAACCATAATCGAAAAGTACAGCAGCAGTGTTTTCCTAGTGGATGCTCGAAGAGAATTTCGAAGACTTAGGGGCGATAAAAATAACTAAATTGCGCACGCCATGACTATCGTGTCCAAACCCCTCTATATTTTAATGGGTTTCCTCCTTTTGTGGAATAATCCTCTATGGTCACAGTGGCAAAATGAAATTTTTCGTACTCCAAAAATTCAACTCACCAACAGACAAATAGATTCTACTGCACTGCGTATAGAACAATTTGATTTTGAACCGTTTAAGAATCGAAATCGGCGAAAAAGCAACAAACCTTACCTGCAATTAGGTGCACTTAAATATACTAAAAACAACGAGTATTTTCAAGCGACCAACCCCGGTGAAACAATTATCGGACAACGATTATGGAGTGTCGTAGAATATCAGAATTCGGGTACTAATATTCTAGTAACATATTCCTTAGGAGCCGTGTTACAATTTCCTTTTGACCAAAAATTATCCAATCAAGTTCAATTTAAACCTATTGTTCGATTAACGCTACAAACGCCAAAATCAACTATCATAGCAGGAAACATCGATGGACATGTAAATCACAATTTGCCTGAAGCAGTATATAATTATGAATGGGCATTAAAATCACCCATTGAGTATGGATTGGCATGGAATCGAAACAGTAAATTTCTCCGGTGGCATTCTTGGTTAAATTGGCGACAGCAAGCAATAATTGAATCATCGCAACAAGAAATTATTGTTGGTGGTTTTTCCTCCAGTTTCACACTTCTAAGTCCAAAAACAAGCAATATTACTAATTTTTCACTCGAAGTTCCTGCATTCATGATTCATCAGCATCAAGGTGGTGAAAACCTAAAACAGCCACAACCCATTCAAAATAAAAATAATTCCGGTCTCGGTTTGCGATTGAAAACTAAAACCTTACAAGCCGAATATTACGGCATTCAATCTTTGGATTTTTCCCCTCAACCCCAACAACCTTACAAAAATGGTTTTGGACATTTAGTGAATATCTCTTATTTCATCAAACAAAACCACCGATTAGTAGGAACCTATTGGAATGCCAATGAATTTCATTCACCATTGGGTGCGCCCATGTATGGCTGTGTTAATCTGAATAATCCATACAAAAATATCCAACAGAAAGAAGTGATTTTTCTTCGATACGCTTATTTAAAACGTTGGATGAATAACACAGTTTCTGAATTTCGACTCGAGCCCGGGTTAGATTTAAAAACCAATGATTTTTTACTATCTTTTGGGTTGTATTTCCGATTTATCATTGGGGATTGGTCCAGTTTTAACCCCTAAAATCGATACCCCATTCCCCACTCAATATAATCGGCTGCGGATAAGTGTACCTTTAGTCTGGCCGTTAATATCAACTTAGAATTTACCATATAACTCAAACCCAGTGCCTGAAAATACCTGCGCTTTGAATCGGTCGGACGGTATAAGTAAATTCCTACATCGGTCAATACACCTACTCTTCCAAAGACATAACGATTTCCAATTATTGCCGCTAATTCCGTTGTTTTAGCAAAGTCATACGGAGGCAACGGATTGGGCTTATTGTATTGGTATGTTCTATCCAGGAACATTGTAAAACCTACGTGTGGATGAGCTGAATACGATCTTAGATTTTTATTGGTTGTGAATTCATCGTATTTGTATTGTCTCTCCGCTAAAATTTCTATTATCCCTACGGTGAAATTTGCCTCCTGATCTATCTCCATTTGCCTACGACCAACCCGCAAACCGCCAATTACATCCCAAGTTCTGTAAATAACACCATTTTTAGTGATTAAGGTACCTAAAATTCTTTTCTTCAATCCCCGTTCAATGCTGGCATTTAAATCCTTAATCTTGGTTGTATGTTCTTGAATCTTCAACCATTGTTTCGTTGATCTATTCCTATCTACGAGCACAAATTGCGATTCTTGTGAATTTATCTCAAGTTTATACCGATATGATAAGGATAAATAGGGCATATTAACCCCCAAATTGGGTTGGCTCCAATTGCCATTGGAAAAATGCGTCATTCCAATATTTATTTGCGCCGTAGATCTACTATTTGACACATTTATTGGCCATATATCCCGCTGAATTCCCAAACGCATCATTCCATTGATATGAGAACCAATAGCAATATTTTTTGGATTTTCTAAGGAGTACGGCTTGCTTAAATAACCACCACCCATCCCAACCGTGAAACGTGTTTTTTGTGTTTCTCCAGTAGGAATAAATAAGGAAAACCCCAGTCCAACAGCAATGCCAGCAGCTGAACTTCCCAAATTTTGGTAGTTTAGCGTAGTTCCATAATACAGTGGTTTTTTAAACTGATTGGGATGGAAACGATTACGCAACATAGATCGCTGAAAGTGAACTTGCACCCCATAGGTATGCTGATACAATTCCTGCATTCCCTGAGTATGAGCGGCTAAAAATCCGCGCATCACTTCTACTTGAAAATAATCCGAAAAATCCTCTTTACTTTTCAACGTATCCGATGAGGTAATTAGCGAAAGACTCGAATCAGCCTTTGCAATGGTTATTGATAAACCCAATAAAATTGAAAGCCCGTAATTAAATATTCTAATAATCACGGAGTAATGTATACTATTTGGTTGATTTATCGGTGGCCAACACCATTTTGATACCCAAATTGGCTACCACCTGCATAACATCTACCATGTCCTGAACTTCCAAATCTTTTTCTAAACGTAACACAACGTTCAATCCATTTTGTGGATTTGCAGGATCGGCATACTTATCACGTTCTTCCGTAAGGATGGCCTCCATGTCTTCAAAAGCAACCATTTTCTGCTCAAAATAAATTTGAACTTGTTCATTTTCAGTTCCCTTACCTGCTACTTTTACGGTAATTGGTAGCGTTTTGGTATGAACGGCAGTGGTTGTTTTGGCTTTGGGAAGCGTAATATTTATGACATTTGGATTCGCCAAGGTTGAAGCAATAAGGAAGAATAACATCAAGAAAAACATGATATCGTTCATTGCCGAAGATTCTACTTCCGCTTCTTCGCGCCTTCTTCTTCCGATTTTCATGGTTTAAAAATTAATGGTTAGACTTAGTGAGTAATTCCATCAATTGCAATGATTGCTCCTGCAATCGTTCAGCGAACTTATCAATCTTACGCATAAACAATTGATATCCGAAGAAAGAGATTATTCCCACCAACAAACCTGCGAAACTGGTCACCAATTTAATGTACAAACCATCGGCAATGGCACCTATCTCTAAACCACCCACTTGAGCAACGGTATAAAAAATATTAATTACCCCCCAAATGGTTCCCACAAATCCTAACATAGGTGCAATACGAGCAATAAGACTTAAATAAGATAAATTACCTTCCATGGCACTTAATTCAATATTAGCTCTGGTTTCCATAGCACTTTCAATTTCTCTCAAATTCGCACCCAATAAATTCAAACCTGTAGCCATCATTTGTGCCTGTGCCGTATTGGTTCTAGCACATAACTGATACGCCGAATCAAATCGGTTTTCTTTCAAATTGTCTTTTATGGCACTTACCAAAGTAAGATCAATTTTAGATCGGTTATTGATATATATGAATCGTTCGATGATAAAATAAATGGTTAACAATACGCATACGGCTAGTAAACCCATTACAAATCCACCCTTAACCATGATCGATAACATGGGAATTCCTTCTTCGGCAACTTTAGCAGCCTGTTGTTGTTGTTGAGCTGCCGCTGCTGGATCCACATTGGTTCCCGCGGTTTGTAGTAATGTTAATAATGAAAGCAACATAAATTCAAATTAAATGTAGTGGCTGAATAATCAACGTTGAAACAGCCGAAAAATTATCCCCAATATTGGGATTATTTCAACTCTGCAGCACCTCCACTGAGCACAAATTTGGTCACATCCGATCCTTCTAAATCCAATCGACGTATTTTATCCTTGTGAATGATTACCATCTCACCTGAAAATGCATAGCTATATGGCAAATACACCGAGACATAATCGGGCATTTCAATTGCATCCAACGATGTTTGAGTCATAAATCCCATTCGATATAAGCCCGCCGAGATTTCTACAACTACGGGTTTGTTGAATTTTTTCTTTTCACCTACAAAAGCATGCGTTAAATCTTTTGTAGTGCCAAAAATTAGATTTAGTCCCGGAGCCTTTTCTATAATCCCTTCAAAAAATTCCATAATCTGCTGGGCTATTACCCCCTTGGTGAATACTCCAATTACCAGAATTATCCCAAATCCTATCACAAGGTAGACTCCAAAGGCACCCCAACTAACATGGCCCAAATCTAACCAAGATTGAATTCCTCGATACAACCAAACCAAAACACCTACCGTGGCACCAATGGGAATCACAACCAACAATCCCTGTAAGAAATAACCTAAAACCGTCCTCAACGGACTTTTCATCCTCGATTTTAAAATAGAATCGTACGGGGTATATTGATTATTGGACATAGCGTTAAAAGTTTTATTATTCTAATTTCTCAGTAAATCTAAACCTATATCACTGCGCTGATATTTGCCTTCAAATTGAATTTCAGCAGCCAATTCGTTGGATCGTTTTAATGCCGATGCAATTGAATCCCCCAAGGAAGTTACCGCAATAACTCTTCCCCCATTTGTTACCAATTCCCCGTTTTTAACAGCGGTACCAGCATGAAAAATCCATTGTTCGTTTAGCCCCTCAGAGTTTTCAACCGGTAATGTTATACTCTTTCCTTTTTCAATATCTCCTGGATATCCTGCAGAAACTAAAAACAGTGTAGCTGCTGTGGATGGATTTAATGCTACGGTATACTCATGCAAATTTCCAGCTGCTATACTACTCAATAACTCCAGTAACGAAGAATCCAACCGAGGGAAAATTGCTTCGGTCTCGGGATCCCCCATTCGAACATTATACTCAATCACCATCGGCTCTCCGCCAACATTCATCAAACCAACAAATAAAAATCCTTTGTAGGGATGACCCTCTTTTTTCAATCCACTAAATGTGGGCTCCACAATCCGATCCACTACTTTTTTCATAAACTCCTCATCGGCAAAAGGCACTGGTGAAATAGCCCCCATACCGCCTGTATTTAGTCCGGTATCTCCGTCCCCAATTCTCTTATAATCCTTAGCCGAAGCTAATAATTGCCATGTATTTCCATCGCTTACCGCAAAAACACTTAACTCGATTCCTTTTAAAAACTCTTCTATCACCACCAGTTCACCGGCTTTCCCAAATTTCCCATGCTGGGTCATTTCTGCTAATGATTCTTTAGCTTCTTGCAAAGATTCCGTTATAATCACCCCTTTTCCTGCAGCCAATCCATCCGCCTTCAGCACATACGGTGGGTTTAATGTTTCTAAAAATAAATTTGCTTCCGATAGATTATGCGCTGCAAACGACGCATATCGCGCCGTTGGAATCCTGTGTCTTTGCATAAAGGCTTTAGCAAAATCTTTTGAACCCTCTAATTGAGCACACCATTTACTGGGTCCAGCAACCCGAATATTTAATCCATCCTTCAATGACTTCTCTGCAACATAATCAACCAATCCTGCAACCAACGGATCTTCGTTACCCGGAATAAGTAAATCAATATTTTCTTGCTTGCAAAAAGCGTAAACAGCAGACAAATCGGTTGGATTCAACGATACATTTTCTCCCAACATTGCAGTTCCGGCATTACCCGGTGCAATAAAGAGTTTTGACACACTTTCAGATTGACAAATTTTATAAGCAAAGGCATGTTCTCTGCCCCCAGAACCTAACAAAAGTATATTCACAGCTACAAAGATAATTTATTTCAAACGCAAGGCAGATAAGACTGCTACAGAAGCTGTTTCGGTTCTTAGAATGGAAGGCCCTAAACCCGTTCCAACAAATCCCTTTTTCACCGCCAATTGATACTCCGATTCTGTAAAGTCACCTTCCGGTCCAACAAAAAAAACCGCTGGAATCTCCGAATTTCTAATGGGCTGACTATCATTATCACCACAATAGGCAATGTACTTGTTGTTTGATATACCCTCAGACATGTTGATGGCCTCTTCCAAATTCAAAACTTTTAATTGAGGTAAATAGGCCGAATGCGACTGCTTCATGGCAGAAATAGCAACCTTTTTCATCCGATCTAGATTTAAATGAGAACGTTCAGAATTCTTAGTTTTTAAAAACCAAAATTCAGTTACCCCTAATTCAGTACATTTTTCCAAAGCCCATTCCATTCTGTCACTGGATTTCAAGATTCCCATACCTAAAACTACGAGGGGCAGTGATTCTACAAAATTCTTAGATTCAATTTTAGCCGAAAAATCGCGTTTCCCAATTGAATTTATCGTTGCTTCATACCGTACTCCCATACCGTCTGTGAACGAAATAACGCCTCCCATTTGATACCTTAATACTTGAATTGCATGCTTAAATTCGGTTTCATCAAACAAAGCAACATCCCCGCTAATGGTATTGGAGTAAAAGGTAAAGTGACCGGGCATAAATAATTGTTATTAAATCAATTAATTTTTATACCAAGTACTGCCTTCTTTACCATCTTTTATTTCAAAACCCTTATCTTTAAGTGCATCACGAATCGCATCACTCAAAGCCCAGTTTTTATCGGCTTTGGCCTGAGAACGCAAACCCAACAATATTTCCATGGCATCCGATAACGAAGAATCGGCTCCCGCCGATGTAGATTCGGGCAAAAGTCCTAATATCCCCAATCCTACGGTTTGCCACAAACGAATAAAATGCCTTTTGGTATCCTCGGTGATTTTGGATTTGCCATCATTCACCAAATTAATTCTTCGTGACATTTCAAATAGGTGGGCGATAACCTGTGGTGTGTTCAAATCGTCATTCAAACTATTAAAAATATGGTCTTCCAAATCTTCAGCAATCAACCAATCATCGGATATTTCATTGGAGGGATTTTCCGTTGATTTCAGTGATGGTAACAAGGAAACCGCTGCTTGCAATCGCTGCCAACCTTTTTGAGATGCCAACAATGCTTCATTGCTAAAATCGAGGGTACCCCGATAATGTGCTTGCAATACAAAAAACCGCAACGTCATGGGGGAAAAAGCCTGTTGCAACAATGGATGATTACCGCTAAACAATTGTTCTACCATAATGCCATTATTTAAGCTTTTCGCCATCTTCTGACCATTGATGGTGATCATATTGTGGTGAATCCAAAATCGCGCCGGCTGATGATTATGTGCTGCTGTACTTTGTGCAATTTCACATTCGTGGTGTGGGAAAAGCAAATCCATTCCACCCCCATGTATATCAAACTCTTCGCCCAAATACTTCGCACTCATAGCGCTACATTCAATATGCCATCCCGGGAAGCCTTTACCCCAAGGACTAGTCCATTGCATGATGTGTTCCGGGGTTGCTTTTTTCCATAAGGCAAAATCGTTTGGATGCTTTTTTTCATCCTGTCCTTCTAATTGTCTGCTTTGATTTCCAGCCCCTGCCTGCAACTCCTCAACTACACGTCCGCTCAAGATCCCGTACACTCTGCCTTTGTTATAGGCTTCAACATCAAAATATACAGACCCATTTACTTCATACGCCAATCCTTTATCGATGATGGCTTGAATCATCTCAATTTGCTCAATGATATGACCCGTAGCTCTGGGTTCAATACTAGGCCGCAAAACATTAATCGCATCCAACACTTTATTATAGGCATCGGTGTACAATTGCGCAATTTCCATGGGCTCCAACTGCTCTACTTTTGCCTGTTTAGATAACTTATCCTCACCTTCATCGGCATCACCAACCAAATGTCCAACATCCGTAATGTTCCGAACAAATCTCACCTTATAGCCCAAGTGTTGTAAATACCTGCGAGTAACATCAAATACAACCGGACCCCGAACATGTCCTAAATGCGGAGGTCCATAAACGGTAGGTCCACAAACATACATTCCCACATGTCCTGGGTTAATGCTGTTAAATGCTTCTAACGTACGTGTTATGGTATTATATATTCGAAGTTGTGACATGGTTTTATCGATTGGTATACATGGCCGAATAATACTCGGAGTAAGCTCCACTGGTAACACGAGATAACCACTCCGTATTCTCTAAATACCAATCGATGGTTTTCTCAAATCCCTGATCGAAAGCAACCGAAGGCGACCAACCGAGTTCATTTTCTAATTTTGAAGCATCAATTGCATATCGAAAATCATGACCTTTTCTATCGGTAACATAGGTGATTAATTGCGCCGATTCTCCCGATTTTCTACCAAGCTTTCGGTCCATAATTTCGCATAACTTGTGAACCAAATCGATGTTTTTCCATTCGTTATTCCCACCAATATTATAGGTTTCACCATCAACTCCTTTAAAATAAATAAGTTCAATAGCTCGTGCATGATCTTCAACCCATAACCAATCCCGAATATTCTCCCCTTTACCGTATACTGGCAAGGGTTTATTGTGAGTGATATTATGAATCATCAACGGAATCAACTTCTCAGGAAACTGATGGCTGCCATAATTATTACTGCAATTACTAATAACTATTGGTAATTTATAGGTTTCGTGATAGGCGCGCACAAAGTGGTCGCTTGAAGCTTTGGAAGCACTATACGGAGAGTTTGGATCGTAGGGGGTTGTTTCGGTGAACTTCCCTTCATCTCCAAGTGTACCATACACTTCATCTGTGCTAACATGATAAAATCTACCGTTTTCTGCATCGCCATAAGCTTTAAATGCATTCAGCAAAATCACGGTTCCAACCACATTTGTCATTACAAAATCCAATGGGTTAGTTATACTACGATCTACATGACTTTCGGCAGCCAAATGTATAACTCCATGTATTTTTCTACCGGAAAACAACGCTTCAACAGCAGAACCATCGGTAATATCTAATTTAACAAATTCGTAATTAGACTTACCCTCAATATCTTTCAGGTTTTCTAAGTTTCCGGCATACGTAAGGGCATCTACATTAATTATGTGCAAATCGGGGTGATTGGCTACCATTCTTCGAACAACGTGGCTACCAATAAAACCAGCACCACCGGTGATTACTATATTTTTCATGAACTATTTACTTAATTATTTCAACGTTAAAGATCAGCACTCGCAATGGTGCATAGGATGGAATGCCCACGCGTCCCGCTGCACCAAAACCATCTCCGGATGTAACTAAAAACTCTGCTTTCATATTGGATGGAACATAAAAGGGCAACGTATTTAATGCAGGAATATCAAAGAACTGCTCATCGTAAATTGCCTTATACTTTCTCCCTTCCATTACAGAATTAACAATTGGAACTCCATCTAAGGTACTTACCTCACAATCAAATGAAATTGATTTTCCTTTGTGAATTGGGGCATTTTGCAATAAATCACTGTAGCTGTTTGAGTACTCAATTGATTGCGCTTGATCCGCAACCTTTCCAGAACTTATTCTAAACTTAATCATTCGGCTAGAATCCAATAACCAACCTCCACCGTGATTAGCGGCATAATTATCGATGAATTTGTTCTCGGCCATAATTCGGGTTAACATTTTGGTATTGCGATAGGTATCGTATTCAGCGAAATCTAGCACTTTAAAAACCTTTATTAAAAAAGTAACTCGTTTACCGCTGGACAAGGCTTCAATCTTAGGATTACCCGGCATTCTCAACTTCAATGAATCGGTAGGTATATAGATTTCAACGGTACTTTCGGGCGACATTTTTTGCAATACCTCTTTGATATCTGAATTTGCGGCTACCGGATAAGGGATTTCTTCCATGGAATCGGAAGCAAAACCATTTTGAAGTGTATCACCGTCTGGCCCTAAAACCAAATGTTTCATCAAAATCATGTGGTTTGGACCATACATACTGTCCAATTCCTTGCCCTGAATGAATTTGTATTCGGTTCCACCCGAGGTTTTTTTATTTGAATTGCATGCCGATAATTGCCATAGCAAAACCATAGCAATTACTCCAAAACTGGCAATATGAATGGGTCTAAATAGCTTGTAATTCATCTTTATACAATTGTATTTTCTCTTTAAAAAGGGCAACCGTATTCTCTAAGGTATCTTCACTTTGTCCGCCGGCAGCATTTTTATGTCCACCCCCATGAAAATACTTTCCTGAAAATTCATTTACAGCAAAATCCCCTTTGCTTCTAAACGACATTTTCACTCGCTCGGTTCTATCAATAATTAAAACACTTAAAACGATGTCCTTTAAACCCAAACCAAAATTCACAAGCCCTTCGGTATCTCCGGTTTTAACATCAAATTCTTTTAATTCATCGGCCGATAGGTAAATCAATGCCGTTCTACATTCGGGAATCACTTCCATCTTTTTGTATAATGAGTACCCAAACAATCTACTTCTGCTAACGCTAAATACATCGTAAATTCTTGCGTGAATATCCAAATGATTTGCGCCTAATTCCATTAAATCCGCAGCTAATCTTAAGGTATCGGGGGTGGTATTATTGTGCTGAAAATTACCTGTATCCGTCATTAATCCGGTGTACAAACAAGTAGCTGTATCTGCATCCACATGAACCGATCCAAAGTAGTGTTCTATCCAACGATACACCAATTCGCAAGTAGAGGATGCACGTGAATTCCAAAAAGTGAATTTCTCAAAACCCTCTGGCTCTAAATGATGGTCTATCATCACTTTATCGCAGGTCAATTGGGCTATTAGTTCACCCATTTGATTAATCCTTGACAATCGATTAAAATCCAAACAAAATATCAAATCAGCGGACTCAACAAGGGCTTTGGCCTCGGCTTCGTTTCGTTCCCATTCAACAACTTCTTCATTTCCGGGTAACCAAAATAAATTTTCCGAGTAATCGGTAGGTGTTACTACGCTAACTTTATCAATTTTCGTACGCAAAAACCCGCACAATCCTAACGAAGATCCCATAGCATCTCCATCCGGTTTGTGGTGCGTTGTGATGACAACATTTTTATATAAACCCGCCTCAATATTGGCCACCAAGGCCGCCGTACTATCCGTTAACATGTTTGTACAAAAATACAGAATATCCAAGGTATTTTTGTGTGTAAATGCAAGCTTCCACAAAAGGAAACCCCTATCAGATAATAAGTTTACCTAACGGCTTACGAATTGCTTACCTAAGAGTTAAAGGTACCCAATTATTTCATGCTGGTTTTACCATCAATGCCGGCAGTAAAGACGATGAGCACCTACCCGGCTTGGCCCATTGCCTTGAACATATGTTATTTAAAGGTACTACTACCCGTAAAACCATACACGTATTAAACCGTATGGAAAGTGTTGGAGGGGAAATCAATGCATTTACTACCAAGGATTTAACGAGTATTTATGGTACCAGTACTTCCAATCATTACACCAAGTTAATCGATATTCTCTGTGATGTTGTATTTCGTTCTACCATTCCGCCACAAGAATTGGTTAAGGAAAAGAAAGTGATAATTGATGAGATAAACATGTATTTGGATACTCCAGAAGAAAACATTTATGACGAATTTCAAGAGCGCATATTTGGAGATCATCCCTTGGCACATAATATTCTTGGCACGCCAGAAAGTGTTAATAAAATTGAACAATCTGATTTGTTGAACTTTATTAGCAAGCACTATCAATTCCACAACATGGTGTTTTCGGTAGTAGGTAATATCTCCATAGAGCGAGTTATCCATACACTAGAAAAATTCCTTCCTGTAGGTACAACAAGTTTAATAAGTTCCTCCCCAGTGTTATTGCAACCATTCAGAAAAATAGATCCATTTACTCTAGAGAAAAAAACAGAATTTAATCAGGCCTATGCCATGATAGGCTGCTATGCGTATGAGTTACAAAATCAAAAGCGTTGGTCGTTATTGTTGCTTAATCATTTGCTGGGTGGACCCTCGATGAACTCACGATTGAATTTGGCTATCCGAGAAAAATACGGCTATACTTATAATGTTGAAAGTGGGTATGCTTCTTTCGACGAAATTGGTCTTTTTCATTGTTTTGTTGGTAGCGAGCCAAAGTACATTTACAAATCGGTTTCATTAATTTTCAAAGAATTAGAAAAACTACGTAAAAAATCATTAGGTTCTCTGCAACTTTCAAGGGCAAAAAATCAATACATCGGACAACTAATAGTATCCAACGAGAGCCGGGCGGGTTTGATGATTCACATGGGACAAAGTTTGATTAAAAAAGGCCATATTCAACCGATTCACGAAACCGTTCAGTCCATCAAAAATGTAACTACCAGACAATTATTAGAAACAGCCAACGAAATACTTTTGCCCGAAAATTTCAGCTCTTTGATGTATATGCCGGATGATGCTGATTCTTAAGCTTTAACCATTGAAAATAACCAAAGATAGCTAAGCCGATATATAAAAAGTACAAGGCCGATGTAACGGTATTACCCGATAAGTAATAGATTGGAACATAAAATAAATCTACCAAAATCCAAAGGTACCAATGTTCTATCCAGCGTTTTGATTGCATTATTAGCGCTAATACACTCATTAACATTAAGGCGGCATCCAACCAAGGATATTTTGGAGGTAAAAGTATAGCCGCAGAATCACCGAAAAGCCATTGAGGAATATGAATTAAATATTGAGTAATAAAGATCACCCACGGCCAATAAATCAATCCCAAAACCAAAACCAATCGAGCAACCGTTTTTCTTTCCATGGAAATGGGTATAGAATGGACGGATTTGCGCCATGTTAGCCAACCATAGCTTTGAAAAACTAGAAAAATAATATTTAAAAATGAATCGGAATAGAGCTGAGATTGATAGAATACTACAATATAACCCAAAGAACTAATCATAGCCACTGGCCAATTTAGAACATGATTGATAGCAGCTAACCAAACGCAGAGCAAGGCAAGAACCGCAGAAAACTCTTCGATATATCCCAATAATTGGTTCAAATTACCTAATAATACTTACTACAAATCTAACAAGTATGAAACAAAGGCATTCAATGATTAAAAAGAAAACCCTTTAGTGTAATTTTGTGTTAAATAATCATAATCAGTAAAACTATGTTTGAATTAGCTCCCTTGCCTTATTCGCACAATGCACTTGAACCACACATTGATGCAAAAACGATGGAAATCCATCACGGAAAACACCATCAGGCTTATGTAAACAACCTTAATAACGCTATTAAAGGTACTGAGTTAGAAACCAAAACCTTAGAAGAAATTCTAATGAACATTGGCGATTACAGCATGGCTGTAAGAAACAACGGTGGTGGTCATTGGAATCACACGTTCTTTTGGAGTATTATGGGCCCAAATGGTGGTGGAGAACCAACGGGCGATTTATTGGCAGCAATAAACAACCAATTCGGTTCCTTTGCAGCGATGAAAGAACAATTTAACGCCGCCGGAACCACACGATTTGGATCCGGTTGGGCTTGGTTAATTGTTCATGATGGAAAATTAGTTGTAACAAGTACCCCAAATCAAGATAATCCATTGATGAACGTTGCCGATGTTAAAGGAACACCAATTCTTGGTTTAGACGTTTGGGAACATGCGTACTATTTAAACTACCAAAACCGCAGACCTGATTACATTGCTGCATTCTGGAATGTGATTAATTGGTCGGCTGTATCCGATTTGTACCAAAAAGCGATCAACGGATAATCTTTATCTAATAGATGAATAATCAACTTTAAAGTTAAAATTAACGTTGATTTACATAAAATATAAAGGGGCGGCTTCTTACGAGGCCGCCCCTTTTACTTAATAATTTGTTACAATTATTTTCTCGCGTCCGCAGCAGCCTGCATAAGTGCACGAGTAGTTTTGATGGTCACAATAGCATTAGCCGGTGCATCCAAAATTTCAAAACCTTCAACCGTTAAGTTTGCAACTTTAGCACTCTGTCCGATTTCTAACGTGTCAATACTAACATCGATATAATCTGGTAAATTCTGAACCAAACCTCTAACGCGTAAACGGTTGATTTTCTTTACCATTTTACCACCCGCACGAACCCCTGGAGAGTTACCTACAACGCGGACAGGAATTTCCATAACTACCTTCTTAGAAGCATCAACTGCTAAGAAATCGCAATGCAAGATGATATCACTTACTGGGTGAAACTGAATATCCTGCAAAACTGCATCGTACGTATTAGAACCTAAGTCTAACTTCACCTTATACACGTTTGGAGTGTAAACTAAATTCTTGAAATCGGCCTGATAAACAGCAAAATTTACGTTTTCACCACCTGTTCCATACAATACGCAGGGCACTTGACCTTCACTGCGCAAAACCTTAGCCGTGCGGCTTCCTACCTCACTTCTAACTTCACCTTTTAATAAAATGGTTTTCATAATATTCTTTCTTAATTATTTTTACTTGTTAAAATCAATGTTGGTTTGATTGGCAATGGCCTGCTTGAAAAGAGAACTAATACTTCCGTTTTCATGCACATTACGAATTGCTCTTGCGAACAATGGAGCCACCGATAATACTTTAATTTTATCCGATTTCCCTTTTAAAGGAATGGTATCGGTCACCACCAACTCGGTTAAAATGGAGTTGTTAATGTTCTCATACGCTTTACCGCTTAACACGGGATGACAGCAAAGTGCACGCACACTCTTAGCACCCTTCTCTGTTAACATCGAAGCCGCCTTGCACAAGGTTCCACCGGTATCGATAATATCATCAATTAGTACAACGTCTTTGCCATCAACATCCCCAATTACCGTCATATTCGCAATTTCGTTAGCACGCTTGCGTTCTTTATCGCATATAACCATCGGTAAATTCAAAATCTTGGCTACCTCACGGATACGGTTACTTGATCCTACATCCGGAGCCGCTAATACTAAATTATCTTGAGGTAAATTCTTGATGTACGGAGCAAAAATGATTGAAGCCTCCAAGTGATCCACTGGCACATTAAAAAAACCTTGAATCTGTGGAGCGTGCAATTCCATAGTCATAACACGATTTGCACCGGCTGTGCTTAACAAATCGGCAACCAATTTGGAGGCGATTGAAACCCTGGGTTTATCTTTTCTGTCCTGACGAGCAAAACCGTAATATGGTATTACTGCGGTAATGTAGTTAGCACTCGCACGCTTTGCAGCGTCAATTGCCATCAGTAATTCAAACAAATTGTCTGTGGATGGGTATGTGCTTTGAACGATGAAAACATCACAACCCCTAACACTTTCATTGAAGTTTGGCTGAAATTCACCATCACTGAACCGAGCTACAGACATATCGCCTGGAGTGGATCCATAATACTCACAAATACTGGTTGTTAACGCGGAAGACGCAGTTCCAGAAAAAATTTTAACGGGATGTATTAACGATGTCATAAAATTCGATTTTACTGTCTCTCAACACCAATATCGGCGAGGATATCATCAAACCTACTGTTTGTTGCCCTACTAGGACTCGAACCTAGACGTACAGAACCAAAATCTGCTGTCCTGCCAATTAGACGATAGGGCAATTTGGGGTCGCAAATATAGCAATTTAAACCAATTTCAACCCAACTATTTTAAAAAAATTCAATTAATCGATAGAAAAATAATCTATGGAACCAACAAAACTTCAGTAAATCGTTTTTCTCCTTGGGATAACTGCACAAAGTAATTTCCTGGCCCATATTGAGATGTATCTATATGAACAGTGTACGACCCATGGGAATGCCATCCTGAAACTACGGTATCTATCAATGTACCACGAGCATCAAAAATGCACAATTGCAAATTGCCTGATTCTGTGAAATAATCTACACTTACTCTACCACGGTGCGGATTTGGATAGATTGCATTCAGCGATATTCTACTTACTAAATCAACGTAGTCTTCAATCTTTGCCTTATTGTTTTTGAATATCGGTAACGTATTGAAATCCTTATTACCCATTGCCACTTTCAGTTCCGTATCCGTTAAACCAAACCAATCCTGTAGAACCGATGCATATACCTGTCGGAAATCAAATTGCATTGGTAGATTGTCGTTCACTGTTACCGTTGATGGAATAGTGGGGTTACTGCCAATAATTCCCGATTGTACCGATGTTCCAAATACAAACAAAGGGGCGGCAGCACCGTGGTCCGTACCATCGCTAGCATTGCTCATCACCCTTCTGCCAAACTCGGAAAAGGTCATTCCAGCTACCCGGTCTTGAACGCCCATCAGCTTTAAATCGTCCTGGAAAGCGGCAATGGCATCGCCCAATTGCTGCATCAAAGTAGCGTGGGAACCATTGGAAGTATCGGAGGTATCAACTTGCTGACTGTGTGTATCAAATCCACCTAAACTCACCATATAAACGGGTGTTTTCAACCCCCCATTAATCAATTTAGCTACAATTTTTAATTGATCCGATAAGCTAGAGTTTCTACCTGGAGTTGTGTACTTGGTAGACAAATTCTTACCCTTGGAAGCAGCGGATTTAATAACATCAGCATACTGATTTGTCTGTTGCGTTACTAACCGTAAAAAGGCCAATTCATCTCCATAAGGGGTGCTTGGAGTTTGTCCGGTTGTACCGTCTACCAGTTCGTAAAAAGTAGAAGGATCGGTAATGGCCATACCCATGGTAACGGTAGGACCCATATACTGCAATCCTACTACCTGACCAATTTGAATGGCCAAAGGATCTGGCATAGTGGCATTGGGGTATTTATCTGGAAATTCGGGATAAGCCATATCTAAATATCTACCCATCCATCCGGTGGTAAATACCTCATCCGCATTGGAACCACTCATCCAAATATCCGTAGATCGAAAGTGAGAAAAATTAGGCTGAGGATACCCTACACACTGCACGGCACTTACCAAACCGGCATTGTACATATCCCGTAATCCCGTTAACTTGGGATGTAAACCCACCCCCGTTTTACCCGATAAAGACAACACCTTACTTTCTTGGATCAAAACATTACTTCTAGCCTTGCTTAAATTACTATACTGATCGGTAGGTATTAACGTATTTATACCATCATTGCCGCCATTTAACTGTATGATAACCAGTATTTTATCCGTAGCACCGGCCCTTCTGCCAAGTACTTGTAGCAAGGGTGAATCCTCGTAGGTTTTCACACCCATCCCACTCAAGGTGAATGGCATTAGCGTTCCTGCCGCTGCCGCACTTTTTACAAAACTTCTTCTTTTCATCTCCGTGTTTATGACAATTGGTATTCGGAAAGATTCATGATTGCTTTAAATAATGCCTTCAGTTTCGCAGTTACAGAAACCAAAGAGGTACTATAATTGGGGTCTGATGGAGTTGTTGCCGCCCGATATTCATCGGCCCAGTTGTAATCTGGAATTCCTCCAGGCAATAAAATAGCTTTTAAATTGGCTTTCTGAGTGGTGGTTAAATCTTCTGGCACCAAGAAAGCTATGGTCTCGGACAGTAAATCATCGGCTACGCCGGGGTTCGACATTTGTTTTACAACAATCCAAGGATCTGCCATCAATGTAAATGACCCAACTTTATGTCCGATATATAATAAGTAATCCGTAAACTGATTTCGTTTTGGTAGGGTATCGCTGTTAATCCAAGATCGGTGATACAAGGGCTTTTGGTACCATGCTGGCCAACCCGCTACGTTTGGCGGATCCCCATAATTCATTTGCGTAAGTTGCCCGAAAGATAATCCCATCCCCATCATTTGATAATACAAAAAATAATCGGTGGAATTAGGGAATTTCACTTCCATTTGTCGGCAAAAACCCGCTTGCTGAGATATTGGATCCTTGATAATACAACCTCGATTCCAAGCGTCGAAGAAGTGTTCACTCTTTAAAAGCGTCTTTAAAACAGTCTTTATATCGTACCCAGAATCTTTAAAGACTTTTGCAAGGGGCACGATAACATTGGTTTCTACGGTATCATCAATATCGTAATAAACAAAGAATTTGTATAGCTTTCTGCAGAGGTACAATGCCGTTTCATCTACAGCAAAAATGGCGGTTAACAAATCATTCAACTCATCTTCACCGGCGGTAATTCCAGTTCTTCCTTTTATAGTTACATTTCCATAAAACGAAGACAATTTTTTATCTGTAGTATCGTGATTGGTTGCAACAAATGCTGTTGAAAATGGATTGGTTAACGGATTGATAGTCCATCCCGTTAAAATTTTGGCCATTTCCTTTACATCATCCTCAGTAAACTTCGAGTTAGGCCCTTTCCCTACGGTGAATAACTCTTGCAATTCACGAGCATAATTCTCATCCGGAGCACGTTTTGTGTTCAATCGACCGTTAAGATAAAATAACATGGCCGGGTCAATTGTAATGGCCTTCGTTAAATCTTTAAAATTGCCTAAAGCGTGGGTATGAACCGTTTTTAAATAGGTGTAACAAGCCCTGGAATCCGGTATTTCCAAAAACTGTATGGCAAAATGGTTGTGCCAGAACATTACCATCTTTTGCAACAAATCTGCATTCTGAAAAGCTGCCAACCCCCAAAACCAAGCCTTCACTCCACCTTTTCGATTAGGCTCTACGTTAGGATCCAACGGAGCATTTACCCAAGTAGAACCGTAAGGCACATTGGGGTCATTCACTTGATTTCCGTAATAATTCACCGGTGGATTGGGCTGGGTAACCGCCGGAGAAAGCAATGAATCCACTACTTGGGTGAGGGTTTTACCCTTAAACTTCTTGATATCTCCCATGGTAACACCAAACAAACTTCGGCGCAACAAATGCATCAATTCGGCGTCTCCGAAAGTGCCCTTGTACTCGGCAATCCCTGTATTGGTTCGTCTATTCACCGATTTACGGGCAAAAACGTCGGTTCCATTTTCCTCCAAGGTATTGGAAATCGTGTTTTTATTCCCTAACAGTAACGACTCAAAAAAATGCTTCCTATTCATAGCTATTTCGCTGTCAATTGTTTACTTAGACGGCAAAATACGAAAAAACGTTTAACGAGTTGACTGAAATTTCCAATAAACAGCGAATAAACTTCAATTAGAAACAATTCTTACTTGCCCGTGATGAAATGCCGATATCTCGCCAGCATCTCCTTCGATCAAGACCCTGCCCACTTGATCCACTCCAATCAATCGCATCATTTGCTCTTGCACAACTCGCTCCTCATCATAAAATTGTACCCTTACGATCTGATGCAGTTTCCATAACCGTTGGATATAATTTTCTTCTATTGTGTTAATACCGCTTACCAAAGACCAATCATCTGCCAAGAACACTTCCAAGTTTTCCACTATTTTAAGAGCTACTTTTTCTTTATTAATCTCAGCATCAGCACCGAGAATATCCACCTTGAGAGCGGTAGCTCGATTATCCATCATGGCAATAGCCGATGCCTTTTGCTCTTCCGGCACTTGAGCCACGTTGATCCCTATCCCCACCAACAGCCAACGAGAACCCTGATCTTGGTAGATTTCCATCAACAATCCACCCAGTTTTTTATCCAGTAGAAACAGATCGTTGGGCCATTTTAGTTGCAAGTCATTATCCAAGAAAGAATTAACAGCAATACACACTTCCACGGCTATGGCTTTATTCGTGATTACCCAATCTGATTCCATTGAGTTAGTAACGGGAATAGCTATCGTTAAGGCCAAAGAATCATGGGGCGTTGAATTCCAAGAGTTCCCTCGCTGGCCTTTTCCAGACGTTTGATCATCGGTGAATAATGCTACTATTTTTTTCGTTTCGCCCTTCAAAGACATTAACAACGGAATAATGGCTTCCTGCGTTGAGTCGCAACGTTCGCAATGAAACAGGGTAGCACGAGGCAATTGCCGATAAACGTTAATTTCTGACAAATTGGTTGTTACTTTGCAGCAAATTAAAAGCATTAATGGCTAAAAAGAATAACGACACACCGGTAGAAGCGTTGGTAGCGGTAATAGTAAAAGGACTTCAAGAAAAAAAGGGATTGGATATCTGTTCGTTGGATTTAAGAAAAACGGGATCTGCGATGGCCGATTTTTTTGTTTTATGCCATGGGGGATCCGCCAGACAGGTAGATGCCTTGGCCGATAGCGTAGAAGACGAAGTACGAAAAGCATTGAGTGAAAAGCCCAGGCATAGAGAGGGTAGCGACGAAGCCGAATGGGTATTATTGGACTATGTAAACGTGGTGGTGCACGTATTTTCTGAAGAAAAGCGCCAATTTTATCGATTGGAAGAATTGTGGGGCGATGGCGGAATTACGCGATACGAAAATCAAAATTGATTTTTTTAGATTACTCTTTGGTAAATCTGATTTTTTAACTATATTTGCAGCCCCTTAGATGGCCCGTTCGTCTATCGGTTAGGACACGTCCCTTTCACGGATGAAAGAGGGGTTCGATTCCCCTACGGGCTACGAAACATACATCGCGGGATGGAGCAGTGGTAGCTCGTCGGGCTCATAACCCGAAGGTCACAGGTTCGAGTCCTGTTCCCGCTACTAAAGAAGAAAAGTCGTCAATTATGGCGACTTTTTTCTTTTTACGCCTCTCCAAAACCCTCGTAAATATTGGGATTATACGAA
>JBJOFM010000097.1:0-9468 GCA_046048755.1 Bacteroidota bacterium
GAAATTATTGACCTTACCATACAGTTGGTATACGGTATTTAGCTTTAAATTTTTCTCAATGTACTGATGTCCCTGAAACCAAACCAGTTCAATTTCGCCCGTGGCATCACGAAACATAGCTACAAATCGTTTACCCGCGCCCGCACCAGTGATACCAATTGGAGCAATAACTCCTCTTAGTTGAACATAGACATCCTCCCCATGCACTTGGGATACAGAATATATTTTAGAACGGTCTTCGTGACGGAATGGGTAGTGACTCAATAGGTCGCCCAAAGTATGAATACCTAATTCATTCTTAAGCGCTTGAGCCTTTAATGGGCCTACACCTTTTAAGAATTCAATTTCGGTATCAATCCAATGGGTCATTTTGCGAAGATATAGTATCTTCGCAGCATGCTTCAAGGAAAAACTGCATTGATTACCGGAGCCAGCCGAGGAATTGGTAAAGGAATCGCCGAAATATTTGCGAAAAATGGTTGTAATATCGCTTTTACCTATGCTTCATCGGTTGAAAAAGCAAACGCTTTTGCCCAAGAAATTGCCGATCAATACGGTGTGAAAATTCAGGGATACCAAAGTAATGCTGCCGATTTTAATCAAAGTATGGAATTGGCCGAAAAAGTAATTGCTGATTTTGGAAAAGTAAATATTCTTATCAACAACGCTGGAATTACTCGCGATACATTGATGCTAAGAATGACAGAAGAACAGTGGGATGAAGTAATTGATACCAACTTGAAAAGTGCATTTAACCTAACCAAAGCGATGTTGAAACACTTTTTAGGTAACAAATCCGGAAGCATCATTAATATGACCTCGGTGGTGGGTGTTATGGGTAATGCCGGTCAAGCAAATTATGCCGCTTCAAAAGCAGGAATGATTGGTTTTACCAAAAGTATTGCGAAAGAATTAGGATCCAGAAATGTTCGATGCAATGCAGTAGCGCCCGGATTTATTGAAACAGAAATGACCCATGCGCTGGATGAAAATGTTCGTAAGGCTTGGGCCGATACCATTCCCCTTAAGCGCGGTGGTAGCACAGAAGATGTAGCCAACCTTTGCTTGTTTTTAGCCTCGGATATGAGTACCTATATTACCGGACAAACGATTTCAGTTTGCGGTGGTATGTTGATGTAATTACAACAATAGTCTGTAAATCATGCCCTTAGACCAAACGGAAGAAAGCCAGTTCCCCTATGAAAAAAATATGGGGTTCTTCGATCATATCGATGAACTAAGAGCCCGATTATATCGGGTGGCTATTTTGATATTGGTTGGTACCATAGTGGCCTTCTTTTTCGTAGAATGGATTTTTGAACACATCGTGCTAAGCCCGTTCAAACCTGGTTTTTGGGGGAATCGATTTTTCTGTGAAGCCGGTCGATATTTGTTTAATACCGATGCATTGTGTTGGGAGCCACCTGTGTTAGAAATGCAAAGTCAACAAATTCAAGGTCAATTTGTTAGTGCATTTAAAATTGCTTTAGTTGTTGGATTTGTGGTTGCTTTTCCTTATATTATATATCAAATTTGGAGTTTTGTAAAACCGGCTTTAAGCGAGAAAGAAATTAAAAAGACCAAAAATAGCCTAGGCATTGTTTCATTGTTGTTTTTTACCGGTTTATCCTTTGCCTACTTCTTTTTGGTTCCCTTGGCATCCAATTTTTTGTTGGGATATCAGTTAAGTCCGCAAATCAGAAATATTCCAACCATTGCTTCGGTTACAGGATTTGTTACGTTCATGAGTTTGGCTACAGGACTTGTGTTTGAACTCCCCGTACTCATCTATATATTGGCTAAAATTGGATTGGTTACGGCCGAGTTTTTAACCAAAAATTGGAGATATGCAGTGGTAATTATTTTCGTAATTGCAGGTATTGCCACTCCTTCGCCGGATGTTTTCAGTCAGCTACTACTGGGAACGCCCTTATTAATATTATATGTGGTAGGAATTCAAGTAGCAAAAAGAGTAGAAAAACAAAAGGAAAATGACTAAAATAACATTGGCTTTAGGTTCTGATCACGCCGGTTTTGAACTAAAAAATGATCTATTGGTTTATTTATTAGAACAAGGATATGAATTGCAAGATATGGGTCCCGATTCTGCTGATAGTGTTGACTATCCCGATTATGCACACAAAGTTGCAGGTTCAGTAGCATCGGGGGAGAATACCTTGGGAATTCTGATTTGCGGAAGTGGAAATGGCGTTTGTATCACCGCAAATAAACATGCAGGAGTTAGAGCAGCCTTGTGTTGGGAGCCGGAATTAGGCGCATTAGCAAGGCAACACAACAACGCCAATGTGTTATGTTTACCTGCCCGTTTTATTTCCCAAGAAAAAGCCATAGAAATAGTAAAAGCATATTTGTCTGCCGAATTCGAAGGAGGAAGACATCAAAATAGAGTATCGAAAATTGAAGCATAGTGCAGCTGCCATTGTATGAGCGACGATTTTAAAACAAGTAAAGATTTTACCAAAGAACAGAACTTAGAAGCGGTAAGAATGCTGGGCTTGAAATTAGCCACAGATCCTCGTTGGGTAAATATTGCCGAAAAATCGATACATGATATCTTAGTTGATCATGCTTTCTGCGAACAAAAAGCAGCTACTCAATGTATTTCTTTAATTGTTCGGTTTGCCGATTACCCAAAGATTGTAGAAAAAGTTGCGCCTGTGGTTTCCGAAGAGTGGGGACATTTTCGAAAAGTTCTGAAAGAACTTAAAAAACGGGGTTTGGAGTTGGGTAAATCAAGAAAAGACGAATACGTTTTAGAGTTACTTAAGTTTGTAAAAAAGGGTGGACCCAAAGAAGATCATCTACTCGAACAGTTGCTTATTTGTGGGTTGATAGAAGCCAGAAGTTGTGAAAGATTTCGATTGTTAAGTTTATACTGTACCGATGAACAACTTAAAGAATTCTATTATGAGTTTATGGTTTCTGAAGCTGGACATTATACTCTGTTTTTGGATTTAGCGCGCACATATTTTCCACCAGAAATAGTTAAAAAACGGTGGCAAGAATGGTTGGATTATGAAGCTTCTATTATGGAGAATTGGACATTGCGTGGTGATCGAGTACATTGATAACAACCCATTTGTATCTAATCAATCAAAACCACTCAAGGACTAGTTGCAATACCGATTTAATAAGTAGGTATGTTAAAAATCCCGAATTATACCGCTCATTTTTTAAGTAGGTTTCAATTTAACCTAAACCCACATCCAGGGCCATCATTAATACAAATCCACACATAAATCCTAAAGTAGATTTATCGTTGTGGCCGCTGCTTTGAGACTCTGGGATTACTTCTTCTACAACTACATAGATCATAGCTCCCGCGGCAAAAGCTAATGCATACGGTAATATGCTGCTGGCTATCATTACCAAAGCTACACCCAAAACTCCTGCAACAGGTTCTACCATACCACTAAGCTGTCCCCACATAAATGATTTTCTACGGGATAGTCCAAATCTTCTTAATGGCAAGGCTACCGCCATACCTTCGGGAAAGTCCTGAATGCCAATTCCTATAGCAAGCGCTATGGCACCCGCTAAATCCGCGCCCGGTAATCCTTCAGCTACCGCTCCAAAAGCAACACCAACGGCTAGACCTTCAGGGATATTGTGCAATGTTATTGCCAAAACCAATAGAACTGTTCGATTCCAATTGGTTTTTACACCTTCTTTTTGTTCTATTGGAGAACTCAAATGCAAGTGGGGTAGGAACTGATCCAATAGATATAAAAAGACCGCTCCACCCAAAAATCCTATTCCCACCGGCAACCAAGCCATTTTATTGTAACCTTGTTGCTGAGCCATTTCGATAGCAGGATTCAATAAACTCCAAAAACTTGCGGCCAACATAACACCTCCGGTAAACCCTAAAAGGGTATCCATGTAGCCTTTTTTAATGTCTTTAATGAAAAAGACCATCGAAGCACCAAGAGCAGTAATAAACCAAGTGAATAAACTGCCCGTAAATCCTTGCATCAAAGGACTTAATCCTTCAAAAAAATGTACAAGCGTTTCCATTTTCGTATACTAGTTATATTATTTGATTTTCCTAAATCATTTCATTTTCTGCCTTCATCATCTAGGCATCTCGATTGAAAATAAATCAGATCAATAAAAATATTCGTCTGATTTCTGCAAATTACCGGTGTTAAAATAATAAGTAAAGGTCGCTTGCAGCATGCCTCCACGATAATTTAATGGGAAATAGGATTTGTAGAATTCCCCACCTTCTACTTTCATTCCCCGTATATTCATCACCGAAAATTGATAAGTGAATCCAAATTCATAACGATCCCCTTTACCAGATCCGCCACCTAAACCAGCTCCCAAATAAAAAGTGGGATAAATACGTTGCTGACTATTTTCGGTTACCCTAAAACGCGTATTTGTTGCGGAGTTTAATAATGTATCTGTTTTTGATGCAAAATTGTAATTTAATACAACTCCAAATTTTTCGTGTATCTGACTTTTACTGGTACCCCCTTGGCGAAACGACATCCCCAATGGTAAGGTTAGGTTCACCGTGTTTCTAACTACCTTATTATTTAAAGGTAAAGTGTCACAAAAAACTCGATAACCATGTGAAACAAATCCTAATCCGCTAGTAATAGAAATATTTTCTTTTACATTGTAAGCAGCTGCAAAACCTAAGTTGAACCCTGTTTTAATCCTCGAACTGAAATTGATATTCGCAGTGTCATTCAAAGAAGTTCTTGAAAAATTAATCCCCGGAGTAAATCCAATATAATACTTTGAAAGTCGATCTTCTCCTTGTCCAAAACCAATATTGTTCACTAAAATAAAAAGAAGTAAAATTATAGTATTTGGGCTCCTAAATAATTTCATACTGCAAACCTACATAATAAGATACCTTAATGGTAATTGTTCTATGAAAAATAGCAAATCCTCTGCGAAGAGTTGCAATATTCGCAAATTTGAAGACGGATTAACAACTTAGAATCCAGTCCTAATTACCTTTGCAACCATGATTGAACAATTGGCACTATTACGCGCATTGAGATTGGCACTAGATAATTTCGAAAATAATGAGCAATGGCAATCAAAAATACATTTAGCAAGTATTAAAAATAGATGGTTTGAGCCGGAGAGTATTCATCAATCTTTAAAACAATGGCAAGAATCGTTAAGTGATGAATCAATTATGGAATTTTTAGGGAACTATACTTGGAATGGCCTTTCCCATGAAAATGTCTCCCCAAGAATTCCCATTTTAGGATTGATTTTAGCAGGAAATATACCTTTGGTTGGTTTGCAAGATGTTATAAACGGTGTACTATGTGGTTATCAATTGAAAGTTAAGCGTTCTTCGGACGATGAAGTTCTAATTACCTATTTGATAGAAAAAGCTGCTGCTATTGAACCTTTATGGTCTCAAAGGGTTGTTTGGAGCGATGATTTAAAAGGGATAGACGCTGCCATCGCAACGGGCAGTAACAATAGTAGTAGATATTTTGAGTATTATTTTAGAGATATCCCGCACATTATTAGAAAAAATAGAAATAGTGTTGCAATTATAACAGGGGATGAATCGGATGATGAAATCCTTGCTTTGGGAGAAGATATCTTTAATTATTTTGGGTTAGGTTGTAGGAACGTAACCCATATTATTCTACCTGAAAACTATGACCTAGGTAGAATTTTTAGAAAATGGGATGAAGTTTATTTAAATACCATCGTAAACCATAATAAATACGTAAATAACTACCATTATCATAAAGCATTATTGCTGATGAATTTAGATCCACATGTTGATACAGGATACGTTATTGCCAAGGAAAGTGAACTATTATATGCACCGGTGGGCATGTTGCATTTTAGTTATTATCAGAATCTCAATCAAATAATAGATAAAATCAATGGATGGGATACCAATATTCAAGTGGTTGCAACAAATTCGGCAGAAATAGTAACGGCATTAGGCTCAAATAATATATCAATGGTGCGATTAGGTAAAACCCAATGCACTACCTTAAAAGACTTTGCGGATAACGTAGATACAATTCAATGGCTGCTAGATAATCGCAGATTGAAAACAAGTCAATAAAGCTTCGTCTAATTTTTCAGGATGGGGTAAGGTGGGATTAAACTCCGTTATTTCCATACAAACGGTTTGAGGATGATTCCAAAGCCGTTCGAATAAATAACTAGCAGTTTCTAAATCCAGTCCATTGGGTTCCGGTGTGCCCGTTGCACTGGAAATACTTGAATCCAGTGAATCAACATCAAAGCTAACATATCGGTACATGCAATGTTCAAGATGGCGGTTGATGGTATCAACTAACCAATCTCTTCCAAGTTTGTTTATTTCATCAATCGTTATCACTAAGATACTATGCTTCCGGATCAATTCCCATTCCTGCTCTTCGTACGATCTTGTACCAATAAATATTAGGTTCTTAGCAGAAATACAGTTGTTGGGTTTGTTGATTTTAAGTGATTTTAACGATAGCCAATCCTGCTGTTCAAAATCAGTAAGCTCCCGAATTCGCATCTCGATATTATCATCACCAAGCAAAGCATTAACACTCATTCCATGGATATTTCCCGATGGAGTAGTGAAGGGGGAATGCAAATCCAAATGCGCATCAATCCATATAACTCCAATATTTTCGCCTCCCAACGATTTGCACAATCCACTAACGGTTCCAATCGCATTGGAGTGATCTCCGGAGAAAACTAAGGTATTATAACCGTTTACCACACAATCTTCGATGGTAGAACTTAATTTTTTTGTATGCTCAATAAGTTCTTTAATATTCTTTGCTGGATTAAATGTATCCGATAATCCCAAATTGGTAATATCAGAACTACTGTAATTCGCTATTGCAGGAGATTGTATTTCAAGAGTATCAATTATTTGTTCTCCGATACGGCTAGTATTCAATAGCGATTTTATTCTTAAAGGCCCTTGAGACGTTCCAATCTTTCCAGCACCCATTTCCCAGTCCGAGGTAATTACACATGTTCTATTCGCTTTCATATTCTCGAGGTTGATTAACTGCAATTTAGAAGAATTTTTAATCAATACAAATTCTGAAACTATTTCCTCCTCCATACCCAGTAACCCGAAAAGGAATCGGATTTACTAAATTGTTGAAGGAAATATAAATCTGGTTTGTACGTGTTTTTTGTAACTAATAGTGCGGTACCTGTGGGGTTACCATCCCTAATCCAAACTTTCCTGGATTCTTGTTTTGGATACGGATGATTTCTGGTTTTTTCCTTAACCATGTCTGAATTAAAATACCAATCGCCTGTAAAATTGCTGGGTTGTAGTTTCCCGTGATAATAAATGGAATATGTTTTGAACCCTTGATTTTCAACCAAGGTAGTTCCATGGTTTATTTTCTTAACAAACAATGCCAATGGATTTTGTAAGGTTTTTGCAGCGGCAGGCAGAATGAAAATATACGTTGATATAGCGACTAACAATGTGATTAATAACAAATTGCCTTCAATGAAATCTTTGGACTTTGAAACGAAAATCAACTTGAAAAGGAAAAATATTCCAACCGCCATAATAATACTGGGTAAATATGTGTTCAAGGACCAGTTGTCTGAAGTTAATAATGCAAGTCCAAATGCATCAATTTTCGAATTCCATGGTTCACCATTCCAATTTATCCAATTCATGGCAATCGGGCCAGCAGATAACCCTGCCAATAGTAATCCCCCACTGAGTAGTAACCATAATTTCTGTCCTGCAGTAGTAACGGCTCTATTGGTATAAACCAAATAAAAGTGATAAGCAGAAAAATAAGTAATAGGCCACCAACAAAGGCTGGAATAATGTATGATTTTAGTAGATACGATTGAAAAAACAATCAAAACAATCCAAAACATACTGCGCATTAGGAAGTGCCAACTCTCAAGAACAAAATCTTCTTCACCTTTCTTTGTTAAATATTTTAGGGCGATCGCTGAGGATGGGAAACACAGTACTAAAAGTACCACCAAATGGTAAAACCATGGCTGGGTATGCCACTCGAATTGTCCCTTTACTAATTCTTGTTGATAGTTGTAAAACGAATCAAAAAAAGAGCTACCTAGCAATTGATAAACCCTAAAAGCCCACCCTCCAACTAAAATAATAACAGGAAATATAAAAATGAGTATTTTCCCAGTGATTAGATCCTGCCATCGACCTCGGTAAATGGTTATCCAACCCACGATTAACATAAATATAATTAACGCGGCCTGTCCTTTCGCTAAGGTGGCAAGAGCTATAAATATTCCAGAGAGTAAATAGTAAATATGAGATCGCTCACCATGAATCTCAGCACGATTAATGCGGTACCAATTCCATAAAGCCAAGACAATAAACAAGTTAAATATGGGGTCAATGATAGCAGATCTCCAGTATAGAAATGTTGCGAACGTACATAAGGTGGTAACCGACCAAAATATCCCCAACATCCTTCTGCCCAAAAATTCCCCAACATGATAAACAAAATTCACCGCTATTATCCCGGCAATCGCATTGGGAAGACGATAAACCCAAGTATGTTCGCCAAAGAATTTTACGGAAAGGGCTTGCAGTATAATCGCTAATGGCGGTTTTTCCCAGAAGGGTTCGAATCCCATTTGTACATACCACCAATTGTTGCTAACCACCATCTCTCGTGCCGATTCTGCAAAATTTAATTCGTCCCAATCGAATAAAGGAACTAAACCCAATCCCGGTAACAATAATAGCGAGGCTAATAAAGTTAATAGAATATGGATTGTAAATTTCGACATAGAATTTCTTAACGTTAAATCGGGATTTTAGCAATTAACTAGTTTTGTTGCATTTTAGCAACCCGAACTACCCATTTGTTAATAATCCATTCGGAAGTATGCAAAAATACAAGGGCTAACAGTCCACCTATACTCACATCCAACAACGAATGTTGACCCAAATACATCCGCGAATATCCCATCGCAAGGGCTAAATACAATAAGCAAACTTCTACTATTGTGTTATTTTTTCGTAAAAGTTGACTTATACTAAGTGCGATAAATCCGTAACACAAAACGGCAATGGCCGTATGTCCGCTGGGGAATGAATTCCAATATTGTAGCGAAACACCGGGTATTGATCGAATTTGATCGAAAGAAATACTCGCTGGCCTAGGCGCATTAACCCATTGTTTTATAACAAGAACAATCAATCCTTGTAGGGATGCCGTTGCCAAAAAAAGTAATCCTAATCGCCGATTGGTATAAAAACTTAAGAGTGCTGCTATTAAAATTATTAGCCACTCTGCTGTCTGGGTATAAAAGGCAAAAAAAACGTCCGCCTCATGAAATCCATTTTTGTGAATAAACCAAGTAATCGGCATGTTCCAACCTGATATTGCCAACAAAAATGCTGTCAATAACGTGATAAATGCCAGAAAAGTATAGGTTGGAATTCGGAACATGTGCACAAATATAATTCTAACT
>JBJOFM010000098.1:0-3836 GCA_046048755.1 Bacteroidota bacterium
TTAAATTCACTCGCCGTGTGCTGAAGATTCTTCTCCAACTGGTCTTTCAATTGGTCAATTACCTCGTTTAATGTGCTCATAGGATGGCCGCAAAAATAATAAAATCCACGGAATCAAAAACGTACCCAATAAATACCGAATGAATTTAGGTCGATAATTTTAATACGCCCGCTCTTTCCTGCCTTCCATGTAGTAAACAAATGCTCGGTTCGCTACTTGTGTACCCCCTGGGGTTGGGAAATTACCCGTGAAGTACCAATCCCCCGAATCGTTCGGACAAGCAACATGCAAATTACCTACAGACTGGAATAGAATATCAAACTGTGCTCGCATGCCCGCAGGCCGCACCATCTCAGCAATCTTATCCGAAATTTCCTGATCGGCAAACGGTGCATACAGTCGTTTCACCACGTTCTCCTGCTCCTCCGCAGGTTTTTCTAACTCCAACTTCGCTTGTTGATATATTTCTTGCATCAAAGACTCCATGCCCCGTTCTTTTATCAACGCAACCGCAGCCCGAAATGCAGCAAAATCACCCAATTTACTCATATCGATACCATAACAATCCGGATAACGAATTTGCGGTGCCGAACTTACCAGAATAATTCGCTTAGGTTCTAATCGATCCAATATCTTTAAAATACTGGTTTTCAATGTAGTACCACGAACCACACTGTCGTCCATAATCACCAACGTATCCTCCCAACTCTTCACCACACCATACGTTATATCATAAACATGCCCAACCAAATCCTCCCGGTCATTATCATTCGTAATAAACGTCCGCATCTTCACATCCTTCACCAAAATCTTTTCCCTGCGTGGACGCCAACGTAAAATTTCCTCTACCTTTTCGGGATTTTTTGATACATCGATGGCCGATAACGCCTCCGCCTGCAAACGCCTGCGTATCTCATGAATACCATCAATCAACCCGTAAAAACTGGTTGCCGCGGTATTAGGCACATAACTAAATACCGTGTTAACCAAATCATTCCCCAACAATTGCATCACGGGATCCGCTAGCAATCTACCCAATTCCTTACGTTCGGCATAAATATCTTGATCGTTTCCCCTTGAAAAATATATCCGCTCAAAACTGCAACTCTTTCTCTCTAGTGGTTCGATAATGTTTACCTCATCTACCTGACCCGATTTCTTCACAATCAACGCATTCCCAGGACCCAATTCTTGGATTTGTTCGGGGTACAAATTGAATGCCGTTTGTATAGCAGCCCGCTCACTGGCAACAACCACTACCTCGTCATCAACATAATAATGGGAAGGTCTGATTCCATTGGGATCGCGCATTACAAATGCATCGCCATGACCCAACAAACCAATCATATTATATCCCCCGTCTACACTTTTGAAACTTCGCTTGAGGATATTTACCAACGATAATTCATCTTTGATTTTTGCGGTAATTTCTAAATTAGAATACCCCTGAGCTTTGAAAATCCCAAACAAACGCTGGTTTTCTTCATCGATAAAATGTCCAATTTTTTCCAACATCAACACATTATCGCTCTTCTCTTTTGGCTGCTGACCTAATTCTATCAGCTGATTAAACAACTCTTCGGTATTGGTAACGTTATAATTACCCGCCAGCATGAGGTTTCTGGCCATCCAGTTATTTTGACGTAAAAATGGATGAATATTTTCGATGCTATTACCACCGTAAGTGCCATATCGCAAATGACCTAACAATAATTCACCCGCATACGGAAAATGCTTTTTCAAATAGGCTTCATCGTCTCGAAATTCAACAGGTATTTCTTCGTATGCTTTGGCAATTTCTTCAAAAATATCAGACAATGCCGTCTTCGAAGCACTGCGCTTTCTAGCCAAATATCGATCCCCATAGGCAGGATCCAGCTTTACCACACCCATACCCGCTCCGTCTTGCCCACGGTTCAGCTGTTTGGTCATTAAAAATTGCAGTTTTGTTAGTCCGTACCAGTGAGTTCCGTACTTTTCTCGATAATACGACAGCGGCTTACGCAAACGAATAAACGCTACCCCGCATTCGTGTTTAATGGCATCACTCATAAGAGGATGGCAAAGTTAAGCAATTCCTCCTTATTGTGGCTTTTGCAAAACTTCTCCGCAATGCTTACAAGTGCGCAATTCTTCCGATTCGTAGAATTCGTTGAAATGACTGATGAAATCCGTTTCAATATTTTTTAGTTCGAAGTACGCTTCGTGCAATTTAGTGTTGCAGGAATCGCAAAACCATAACAAACCATCGGTAAAGCCTTTGCCCTCCCGAACCCGCTCTATCACAAGCCCAATACTTCCAGCAGTTCTGCCCGGTGAATGAGGAATATTTGGTGGTAACAAAAACATATCGCCAGGGCCTAATTTTACATCCACCCGCTCCCCATTTTGCTGGGTTTTGATGGTAATTTCTCCCTCCAACTGATAAAACAACTCCTCGGTTTGGTTGTAATGGTAATCCTTACGAGAATTCGGTCCACCCACTACCATCACAATATAATCGGTACCTTCAGGATACAAATTTTTATTGGCTACCGGTGGTTTTAACAGATGTCGGTTTTCCTCAATCCATTGATTCAAATTAAAGGGTGCACGAATTTCCATAGGATTTTAATATTTGTAGTTGCTGCAACAAATGTAAGAAATTGTTGGTCGATTTTTTATGACGATAATCACCTATTCAAATTCATCGTACCCACAAAATTCGACCAATAAATTTATAAATTCAACAATGCCAAACCCTCTTCAAACGAATGCGGTTCATACCCCAAATCCTTGCGTGCTTTTTCGATAGAGAGTCCGGTATCAGGTGGCCGTTTAGCCGGTTGATTTAACGTTGAGCTATCAACGCGGGTAATGCTTTCCATACTAAATCCATAAAACTTCGCCACGCGCTCCACCAATTCAATCACACTCATATAATCCTTTCCAGCAATGTGATAAATTCCCTGCGCTTTCTTCTCCGCAGCCAAAAAACATCCCATGGCCAAATCTTCCGCCAACGTAGGAGTCCTAAACTGATCCGTTACCACATTGGCCTTTTTTTCATCCCGTAGCGCTCCGTGTGCCCACAATACAATATTGGTTCTGCTCATATCCGCTACCTTGCCATACACCAACACCGTGCGTAAAATCGAATACGAATTGGCATTTTCCATCACCGCTTTCTCCCCCTCCCATTTGCTCCAACCGTAATAACTTAACGGGTTGGGCAACTCCTCTTCGGTAACCATCGCCTTCGTACCATCAAAAATGAAATCCGTGCTGATATGTACCAAATGAAATCCCAATTCCGTAGATAATTTGGCCAATCGCTCTACCGAAACCACATTCAACGCAACGCAAGCATCCCGCTGAAATTCGCAATCATCCACCTGCGTCATGGCTGCCGTGTGAATCACAACATCCGGTAATTCTCTTCGCAACACCGCATTCACCATCCCTTCGTCCGTAATATCCAATACCTCATATCGGTACAATCCATCCTCCGTACCCCGAGGATGCCTATTTGCACCCACCCCCGTAGCCACCAAGGTCCAATCCAATTTTGTAATAAATAAATCCGTAAGTTTCTGACCCAATAAGCCATTACTACCCGTTACCAATACCTTTTTTTTCTCCAACATGTCCGATGCGATATTGCGGTAAAATTAAGTATATACCCGATAAACACCCACCCATTTGCCCTTAAAATTTAGTATTTTTGTAATTATGAAGTTGGTAACGTACCATTATCAGGATTCTGCGCAAACAGGCATCCTTGTAAACAACAATATCTATCCTTTACATTCAATAAATCCAGCAATTAGCCCCTCCATGCGTGCTATGTTGGAAAA
>JBJOFM010000099.1:0-10324 GCA_046048755.1 Bacteroidota bacterium
CTTTGGGAGATGGTATTTACACGAACTTTCTTATGTTTACCGAAGTGGTATCCGAAGCTTCGAGCGAAACTTTCAAGAAGGGCTTTTGCTTCGGCCATTTCCGAATAATCGGGGAAGGTACGCTGTGCGGCGATATAGCTCAGTGCTAAAATGCTACCCCATTCGTTCATGGCGTCTTTATTCCAAAGAACCTGCATTAGTCTATGGAAACTCATGGCAGAGATATCCAACGTTGTGTGCATGAAATCGTAATTTAATTCGGTATAAGGAATTTTCTTACGGACATTGAGGCTCATTCCCACGGAATGCAACACAAAATCCAATTTTCCTCCCAATGCTTCCATAGAACCATTGATAAGGTTTTCCAAATCTTCCATTTTGGTTACATCGGCATAGATAAGGGGAGCGTTTAATTTTTTAGCGAGGTCATCGGTTTGACCTACACGTGCAGCTACGGGGGCATTGGTTAGCACAATTTGTGCACCTTCTGCTACGCAGGCTTCCGCTACTTTCCAAGCGATGGATTGTTCGTTAAGTGCACCGAATACGATGCCTTTTTTACCTGCTAACAATTGTTTTGACATATTTAATGGGTTTAAAATACGGAGCAAAAATAGGGAACAATCGGGTTGAGATGGTGACATTTCATCATGGGATTATCATTTTATCGGATTATAGATGACCGATTTTTTGGATTCGTGCTTACATTTTTGTTACTTTACATCAAATAGTTAATAGAAAAAGCATGCGAAAATTACTACTTACAATTTTATTTGTTTTTGGATTATCGGCGTTGAAGGCGCAATTTATAGATCCAGGATTTAAAATTACCGGTGAGATTGCGGTTCCTAACACCAAAAAGGTCGCTAACCGAAGTGCAGCAAATCCTAAGAATTGTGAATGGGATACTTTAACGTTTCCTTCCATGGGAAGTTCGGGTTATAACAGTGTTACTGTGAGAAAAGGATTTTCGTTGGGGCAATTTTACGGAGCTCCTGGAGAGGTGCAGGTGAGTGGATTCCGTTTTTATGGGTTTGCAATAATACCTAGTGGGAGTAGTTATCGTAAAGTGAATGCTATATGCCATTTATACAAGGCCGGAGCGGATTCTTTGCCATCGGGCAGCCCACTGGCATCGGACACACTTACCATTGACACGGTACTTGGAACCAGTATTCCATTATCGAGAATTACCCACGAAGCGGTATTTAATAAAATAGTAAAATTCACCAACGATCACTATATCGTGGTTGTTGAGTCGGATTCTTCCGATGGAATCTTAGCCGTTGTTACTAATAATTATGGTAACGCTGATGGGGATTACAGAAATATTGGTTGCGGAAGTGTAAGTGGTAAATGGTATCGTTGTATGAATTTAAATATCGGAGGAACCACTTTTAATGCCCACATGCAGTTCTTTCCCTTTACCAAGTATCAGTTTGGTACTGACTTCACCACTACTCAGCAGTGTTTTCCAAGTTTTGATACCTTGCGTTTCCCATCGAATTACAAGAAAACGGTTGCAGGAAGTGTTTATTACAATTATTACGCGTATTTGGATGAATTGTATCCTACTATTGCCTATCAGGACTATTGCCACCAATGGTTGTTTGACAACACCACCTTTGCTAACGGCAGAGAGGGTAAATACAAACCTCGCTCCCGCAAAAACATTCCAGTGCGTTTAACTTCCGTGGTGTATACTTATAGTAATTCTACCTATTGCCGAGATACTGCAGATCAGCTGATTTACTTTAATCCAACCATTCCAATTCCAACTAAAGCGGCTAGTGGATGTATTGGTGACTCACTGCGAATTGCATTAAGTTCCGATGCGGGGGTTACGGTAGAGTGGTACAAGAAATTAACCGATACGAAACCGTTCCATACAGGATCTAGTTATACCATTGCTAAGTTAATGAGTAACGATACGTTTTACGTTAGAGCGGTGAATAATAATTGTTCTTCTAAATTTGGAACATTGGCGATTAGTGCTTTTGAATATCCGAAGACATTAACTACACGCAACGATTCTTTGTGCGCAGGTGCGGCTGCCAATTTATTTGCATCCACAGACAAAGGTGAAATTCAGTGGTTTACGATGCCAAGCGGTGGAAACCCTGTTTACATTGGAAATACTTTAACAACCGGAAAACTAAAATCAGATACTATATTTTATGTGCAAGCGATAAACGGAGTTTGTGCATTGGCCGGTGGAAGAACCAAGGTTCAGGCTTTTGTGGGCAGTAATTTTGCACCTGAAAGTCCGGTTGTTGCTTTTACCGATACTGTAGTTTGTGCTAAAACGGGTAGTAGAACCGTTGAATTGAGTGCAACATTAAGTGGTTCGGATACCCTTCGTTGGTTTAATGCTTCCAGTGCAGGTACTTTGTTAGGTAAAGGTGGTAAGTATAGTTATACAGCGCCAGCAGTGCGAGGTACATATACCGTTTATGTTGAGAGTTGGAATGGTGTGTGCGGAAGTGGTAGAACTCCAGTAAATATTGCTGTTAATGACTATTCTGCTGTATTTGGTCCAACCGGTGATGTAATATGTTCGGGTGATTCTGCGGACTTATTTGCTGCTCCTCAGTGGGGTGAAATTCATTGGTTTAGTAGCAAATCGGCCAGTTCGTTTGCCACAGGAAATTCCGTAAAACTGGGCGATTTAACCAAAACAGGGTATGTATATTATAAGCCGGCTGAAGGATTTTGCGAAAGTGCAACATTTGATAGTGTAGAAGTGGTTGTGAATGATGTTCCAAAACCTACAACAGTTAGTGCTCCATCGGTTTGTGCAAAAGCTTTAGGTGAATTAACTGTAGACGTGCCATTTGGTACCGTAAAATGGTTTGAGGATGCAACCACGGTTACTCCTCTGTATACTGGTGAAAACTTCAAGTTAGGGATGGTATTGGCGGGACAGACCTATTATTACGAGATTTCAAATAAGAACTGTGTTTCCAAAAGAGAGCCATTGGAATTAAAAGTATTGCCCAGACCTACTGCAGGATTTACCTGGTCCTTACTTTGGCAACATAAAATAAACTGTGTTCCTATTACCACAACCGGTTTAACAATTTTCTGGGAATGGGGTGATGGTCAGACCAAATCCGGTTTACCTGGGGTGCATCAGTACGCAGGAGCGGGTAATTATACCGTTCGAATGATTGCAACAAGTTCGTCTAACGGATGTAAAGATACCGCGGATATTCCAGTCATCGTAGATCATTTGGGCTTGGCTTCAAAGAGTGTCTTGGCTACCGCGTCCGTTTATCCTAATCCCGTTGCTAACAACGAAGTTATAGAGTTTAATGGTGTAGAAAACGGAACTGTAGCTTGGATGAACATTCAAGGTGCGGTTGTTGCGAAATCAGAAGTAAATGCAAGTCAGGCGTTGGTGCCTATGAATTTGACTTCCGGTATCTATCTATTGCAAATTAGTAACGAAAAGCAGCAGTTTGTTCCAGTAAAAGTCTTTGTAAAATAATCAATAAGTCAATTTGATTTGGTGTCCATGAGGTCTCGAAGGCCCATGGACATCAAGTTAAATCCCATCACTAAAATCATGATGGCGAAACCTGGTATTAGTGCCATATAGGCATTGTCTAGTACCAAATATCCCATATTTTCCTTTACCATCATCCCCCAAGTTGGCGTTGGCGGCGATACTCCTAATCCCAAAAATCCCAAACCTGCTTCCAACAGTATGGCGGCCGCGAAATTGGTAGTAGCTAGCACAGTGAGTGAACCTTTGGTATTGGGTAGGATATGAATGAGCATAATGCGCCAGGAAGAAAACCCGTTGATTTTTGCTGCCATAATAAACTCCCGTTCCTTAAACTGCATTGTTTGGCCTCTTACTACCCTGGCTACTTCCACCCACGTAGATAAAGCCGTTGCAATCATCACTTGGTAAAGTCCTTTGGGTAGAAACAAGCTGAGTCCCATGGCTATTAATAGGGTTGGAACCGACCAAAACACTGCAATCAACCAACTTAAAAACTTATCGGTTATTCCTCCATAATACCCAGAAATCAGTCCAATTATAACACCTAACAACAATGAACTAATCATGGCAACAAAGCCAATGCAAAGAGAAACTCTACTGCCAATTATCATTCGGCTAAGTACATCGCGACCAAATTGATCCGTACCCAACCAGAATGTTATGGACTTTATGGCAGTATTTTTGGTTGATGGGATACTATTGTAGAAAGCAGTTGTTTTATCGGAACTTCTATTCAAAGTTGTATCAGAGATAGCTGAATAATTCGTGTCGAAGGATGGATTTTTAGCAGTAATAGTACTGTTTACGGGTAATTGGGTTAGACTAACAGATTGCCCGTTTTTTTTGATTTCAGTGATAGGTAAAATCTTATTAGGGTTAGGATTACCTGTGAGCCAGATTTGGAGGGCGGAGACCGTTGTTGAGGTGTTAGCAGAATCTAATTCTACGTAATAGCGTTGCGAACCTGGAGGGAGGTTTTTCCATTCTTGAACTATACGATTGGCATTGCTACTGTTATCTGGAGCTATAGAATAACCCAATAGCGCTACAATGGATAGTATTCCACAAATGGAAAATCCGATGAGAAACAGTTTACTTTTTCGCAACGCCGTTAGCATCACTTGCAAATGTAGGGGATGCGAGTGCATCTTTTCCATAAATATCCAATGCAGCGATTACCGCGGTAAAAATCCATAAAGGCACAGCAATCTTATCGTATTGGCTATAGTTGTTTAAAAAGGCATGGAAGTAATAGGTACTTAGGCCCAATATCGCGATCATCGCCGTAAAACGTATTTTACCTACAGGATGAGAATAGATCACCTTTAATGAATACCCTAATGTTCCTAATACGATGGCAATGAAAAGCAAAAGTCCCAAATATCCTGCTTCACTCATGGCGGAGAAATACTCGCTATGTGCATCGCCTAAATCTCCTGAAAATGTAGAAATTAGGGTTAGTTCATCACTCTTTTGAAATGCTCCGTATTGGAAGACATAGGTTCCAGGTCCAAATCCAAATAGAGGTCTTTCTTGAACCATTCGTGCTGCACATTTCCATCGATTGATACGTTCAAGATTGGAAGGGTCTGTAGTAATATTCGAGACAGATTTTACGTGCCCTTCGATATCGTCTGCCGAACCTTGTTTATTGGCTTCTAAGCTATATAAAATGGTGTCTTGGTTGTAAACTCCGTAGGTAAAAATGGCAGAGAGAGCAATTAATACGAAATAAAATTTAATTTTAAATCGAATTAAGAAATAGACGGCGGCCGCAGCAAGTAAACTTAACCAAGTAGCTCGAGTATAACTTACAACAATACCGAATAACAGTATACTCAATAGCAAAAGGAGCAGTGGGGTTACTGTGATTGGTATTTTAAAATGCCTACCGGCTAAGGCGTAGATTATCAAAATAGGCACGGCAAAGGCAATTGCAGCAGCGTATTGTCCATGATCGGGGAAAAATGGCCATGATACCGAATAGCTTGAACTTCGTAGAAATCCGTCTGCCGAGTGCTTGATCAATGTATAAATAACTAAACCCAAGGTAGTTATTGTAAATGCAGTATAAAACCAATGAATTTTATAAAAATCCCGGAAGATATGCAGTACGGCAAAATAAAAAATAACGATATACCAAGTTCTAGCTAGTACAAACTTGAAGCTTACCATAGGCATACTGCTGAAGGGAATACTCAACCAATACCAGCCGAGGTAGGCTGCCATAATGAGACTTAATGGGTGAGATAATATTCTCTTATTGATGATAGGATTTCGCAGCCACCAAAAAATCAACGCTACAAACAATAATATATAAATTGGTTCGGTGGGTATGGTTAATCCAAATCCACCGGGTAAATCGTCGTAGTTAATGCTTAAGGGAGCAAGGGCACCCGAGAATAGCAAGGTTTTTTCGGTGTACAGAAACAGTAACAATAAAAAGCCTACAACGATGGGTGCGAGCAGCAACAAGAACCATTGCTGAGTGGCAACTAGGGTAAATACTGCCGCTATACCAGCAACGATAGACCAAAGTTGCCAAGACTTGATGGATGTGGTAGGGGGAGTAATCACGGATGATGGGATAATAACCGTATTGTATTATTCTTCCTCGTTATTGGCGATTACAACTTGTTTCGGTTTAAATAATTCTAATATTACCAGGACGATAGCCGTTCCAAAGAAAGTGGCTAAAACAGAAAGTAACAGTACCAGCGTGCGTTTCGGCCAAAACTTGATCTCGGGTTTTACCGCTGCCTGAACCGTCATCTTATGGGATAAATTTTCATTTACGTCTACCATTCTTCGATCGTATTGGGCGATCAAATCACTTTCTTTTTCCTCTTCCAGCTTGATTAATTCGTTTAGTGCCACGAAATCACCGCCATTACTAACTAAGGTTTTTTGTTGTTCTAATAAGTCCTTCAGTTTTGCTGCTTTTGCACCACCAGCGGCTTGTAATTTATAAATTTCTTCGGCTAAAGCTCTACTTTGTTCTTCGTAGTTGGTAATACCGTTTTCGCCTAGTTTACGCATCTCATTTTTAATGCTGGTGATTTTATCGCGTTTATTTTGTAGCGCGCGTTCAACGATGTGTAAAGCGGGGATAGCAATCTGATTTTGGATTTCAGTTTTTACAGAATCGTACAATTTTGCCATTCCATTGGCTATGTCTGCTGCCATTTGTGGATCTTCATCCAACACATCAATGGTTACGGATAAGTAACGAGTTCGAGTAACGGAAATATTCTCTTTCAGTTTATAATCCAAGGCGGTTTTTGGGAATTTTTCCGTTTGTGGATTAATGTTATAGTGTTTGTATAGATTAAAATTTCTAACCAATCTACCCATTAAATCACCACTCAATAGAATTTGCATGGCTTTTTCGGCTTCCTCTTCTTCTCCAAATTCTAAGGGATCTTTTTGTCGTTGACGGGCATCAGACAACAACGCATCGGAAATAGAATTGTTTTTTGTGGGGTAGAAGATGTGGGTTGCTTTGTACTTGGGCTTTGTAATGGTCGGCATCGTAATAACAATGGCTAATAAAGCGGCAATACTGCAAGCAATAATTAGTACTTTTCTCCAGCGCCAGAAAAAATTTATTACATCAACGAGGTTTAATGGCTTAACCGATGTGCTTGGAATTAAATCGTAATTGGAACTCTTAGACGATTTCTTTTCTTTGTTTTTTGGCATAAAAATTATTCGCGTACTCTTATCTTCGATAGGCGTCAATTTTCAAAATTAGGTATAGAACGCAAGGATTGTATGAAAATTCTATCTTGGGATGATAAGTTATCTACATCAATAATGTGGGTATCCTAAAATAATTAATATTTAAATTGTTGAATTACAGATATTTATACTGTAATTATGCCTTGAGAACTAAATGTCAAAAAATCGTAATACCATATCAAATTCCCGGTTATTTTCTTCATCCATGTCTTCGGACATAAAGATATTTTCAACTCGGTAATCGTGTCTATTTAAAGAAGTTACAATCGGTTTTACGATGGTTGTATTCAATTTTATGTTTACCCAGAGGGTCTGATCTTCCCGTTGTTTTAATACCAATCCAATGATTTTGGCACCGTTTTCTTCGATAATTCTTGCCAAATGGGATGGGGCATAACTTCTATTGTCTAAGTTCAACACGAGAATTGCTCCTAATCCTCTGTAGGTTAGACTCTCTGAGATGTATTTATTGATTTGTTTTTGTTCGGTAATGCCAACAAATTCGCCTTCGGTATTACACACGGCTAAGACGGATAAATCATTTGCCGAAAGCAATGGAATCAATTCGTAGAGGTGATTGTTGATCGTTGCAATTGGGGGATAGGGGTGGGGAGGAATGACATCTACCAATAATTTGCTTTTTGGTAACGATGCCAAATTGGAAAGTCTGGCATAGTTCACCACTTGTTTTTTATCAATAACCGGTAATTCACTAACTCCGTTTTGAACCATGAATTCCATGGCTGCCTCAACGGTATCGGTGGTCCTTAACGGGCTAAGTCGATGATTTACTAACGATTCGGCAATCATGGTTATTGGATTTTTATAAAATTTTAGGAGCTGAAAACAAATATATGGGATTGTAAGGTTTTGTCCTATTTAAAAACGATGGGAGTTTGAAATAAGACGATAGGTCTGATTCCGTTCATTTACCAATGGTGTGAGTTTTCCGAAATCCAGGTACCATGGGTTTTCATTACTTGTTCAATCAGTTCGCGAGCACATCCATAACCGCCCTTCGATGAAGCGATGTACTGAGCAATGTTTTTTACTTCATGGCAAGCATCGGCAGGGCAGCAAGGCAGTCCAACCTGTTCAAGAACAGGAATGTCCGGAAAATCATCGCCCATGTAAGCAATTTGTGATGGTTGCAAGTCCCAGGTATAACATGCTTCTTGGAAGGCGTCCATTTTATGACTTTGGCCCAAGTAAATGTATTGAATTCCCAAACCTTTCAATCGCTCTAAAATACCTGAACCTTTGCCACCGCTAATAATAGCAATGGGGTAGCCTTGTTTCACCGCGTGTTGCAGGGCATATCCGTCTTTGATATTCATGGATCGCAGCATATGTCCGTCTTCAGTTACTAAAACTTGGCCGTTGGTAAGAACGCCATCGATATCAAATATGAAGGCTTTGATTCTACCAAACTTCTCAATGATGTTTTCCATGAAAGCTATGGTTAATGTGTTTTGGTGATGTTATCTATGGTGACGATTATTAGATCTGCGATGTTTTTATTTTCATCGTCCAGTGTTTTTACTTGGTTTTGCATTCTCGCGCCGATGGTAACAACATTTATTTTAAATGGTACGTAGCAAATTTTCTCTTGGTCCGATGCATAGGTATTCAGGTACCACTCTATACTTTGATGGTTATCAGAATGGTAAGTGCCGTTGTAATGAATAAAAATCCGGGGTTGGAGACTTGCATTCATGTTCACATATTGTGATCGTTGGTGCATGTTGGCGTTGGCAATGCGCGAACCTTTGTTTGCTAAAGAATCATTGAGCGTTGGAGTAAGATTTTGTATAATATTCCAAGCCATGGCAGCATCTTTTATAGCCTGTGACATGGGTAGGTTTTGTCCTCCATGACCTCCAGTTGCTTTGAAAATATCGGAATAACAAGTTAACGTGCTATCGTAAGGGAATGGCAATGGGGGGCACAATTTTTTCTGTTCTGCAGATAATGTATCGAGGGCTTTAACACCGCCTCTATAGACGAGGTTAGCGTATTTGCGAGGGATGTTGGTGGCGATAAAGGGCAACTCATTTTCCTTTGCAAAATCAACCAAAGGTTTGTAGTCGGTTTTGAAATTAGGCCATAGTTTAACTGCATTTTTAAGTTTTGTGTACTGCGGATCTTGGCCAAACATCGCACCCATGGGGGTAACGGAGGTTTGTGTTTTTTGCGTTGATGTATCGGTAGGATTTAGGTATTCGTTTAACGCCGCTTGTTGATCGGTTTCAAACATTTCAGCACCCAAAGCCATGTTGGGAGAAACCATGTACAAGTCTTGCGTAGTCTGTAGTTGAAGCCAATGCACGAGGGGATTATCATGGAGTTCTCCAAAAAGAATTATGGTTGGAACGCTGGGGTCCAATTCTTTTTTTAGGGTATTAATCCATTGTTTATAGGTAATCTTTTTCCCTTTTGCATCAAACAGCTGCAGGGGTTGATCGGAGCTTGTATATTTGGGTTTGCTGGTAGAGGTATTTTTTGATTGGGCATGCATAGCTGCTGCGGAAAAGCTAGTAACTGTAAGCAAAATACAGGCAGATACATGATACATTAATTTGGATTTAACTTGAGTGAGGATTGGAGTTAAATTGGGTTTAGCGGTATTTAAATGAGGGTTCATTTCTGGATTTGAGTTAAGGTTTTAAAAAATAGGTTTCAGTGTATACTTGTTATTTTTCTTTAAACAAATATACGGTGAAATCAAGGGTAGAATCACTTCCAGTTGAAGTAAGCAGCGGGTAGGGCTCTGTGATTAAAATCAAATAAGCATAGGTTTTCCCAACTACTTCCACCACCATTTAGTTGAGAATCACAAGATAAATCTTTTTTGGTTACAAAAGCGGGTTCCCAATATGCCATGCCTCGAAAATTTGCTTTTTGTTTACCGGTAGACCAAAAAACCAATGAACAACCAAAGAAGGCAGGAAAATAGAGCGGTAAACCGGTAGGTGTTTGATGCTTGCATTGTTCGGTTTTCTACTAAAACAAGAAAATAGTTTTTTTTACCAACCCAAAATCCAGGCAAACATCAACGGTGCTACGATGGTT
>JBJOFM010000100.1:0-2695 GCA_046048755.1 Bacteroidota bacterium
GAATTTAGCCTCCAGTTTTTTTTGGATTATGGCGATTTCTTTCATTGTATCGATTTTAATATTCTGGTAGAAATCCCAAAGTTTATTATTTTACAAAGGACTTGAAGGGGTTTTTCAATCCTTGGTATTGAGTAATATCCACTTTTAGAGAACCTACGCGTATGTCGGTTTGAATACGAATTGGGATTCGATTTTCATCGTCGCTTACCCAGACAGTCATGGCATCGGCTTTGGCAAATACACGGTCTACAACCAGTTGCGGTTTTAGCTTAATGCATCGAATTTTTCCGATATCGGTTTTGATGACTTCTTTTCCTTTGTAGGTAATGGGTAATTTAAAAATTTCATTATCGATATAAACGTCTACGGGAAATTGCGCGTTTACGGCTGCTTTATTGTAATCCAAGTTTCTTAAGTAGTAAATGGCGGAAGCAATATCTTGGGTATATTTTGGAATGGTGATTTCGCCTTTTTTGTTGCGAAGTTTGGCGTTTTCGTGGTCGTAAATAGCAATATCTTGAGCGAAATAATCGTTTTCTCTCAGTGTTTTTGCATAGCGAAGGGGTGCTTGAGAGCCTTGATCAATCCAGCTTTCAAATTTATCGCGCACTTTATAGGCCCATTCAAAACTCTTTACAGTTTCGCCTTCTACTTTTACGGCATAGGAATTTTTTCCAGAAATATTTTGTGCGTTTGGAGAAACACTCATGCTAACAATACCCGCGTTTATGGCTCCGTAGTGAATTCTGTATTTTAGTAACTCACCTGGCTGATAGGCAGTATTTGACAATGAACGCAGGGCTGTGTAAGCGTTGTTCGATTGATGATTATAGGGAGATAGTGCAGCCCAGGACCCCAAACTGCCGAGAAGTATTAATCCAATGGCTACAGGGTTCATCGCAATGGAGTGTAATTTCTGTTTCATACCCGTTTTGGACAATAACACAACAAATATGCAAATCCCCCAAAAGAAAAAAACTTTTTTTTAAATTTTACTAAATCCGAGGTGGTGGTGTAAGAAGATTACTAATTGATTCCGACCTTTGGGCTTTATTTTCATGTCTACTAATCAAGAGCCGATTCTATTAACTCGTTATGCAAAAGCCAGCGGTTGTGGGTGCAAAATTCAGCCCGCAGTGCTTCAATCTATGTTGGAGGGTATTCGCAGTGCTCCTGCAGGTAATTTGATAGTTGGAAATACTACCGGCGATGATTGTTCTGTATATGATTTGGGGAACGGTCAGTATTTATTGCAGACGGTGGATTTTTTTACGCCCTTGGTGAATGATCCATTTATTTTTGGTAAAGCAGCGGCAACCAATGCTTTAAGTGATATTTGGGCAATGGGAGGAAAGCCCATTATGGCAAATGCAATATTGGGTTGGCCGGTAGATACGTTATCGATTGCATTGGCACAAGGCGTATTGCAAGGGGGTGTAGAGGCCTGTTTGGAAGCAGGAATTACCATGTCTGGCGGTCATTCTATCGATTCTCCGGAACCCATCTTTGGATTGTCTGTAACCGGATTGGTGGATGCGAATAAATTAAAAACCAATGCGGGGGCTAGGCCGGGGGATTGGTTATTTTTAACAAAACCATTGGGAATTGGAATGTTAGCCGCCGCTCATAAACGTTCCATAAGTTCAGAGGCTCAAGACAAGGAATTGTTTTCTTGGATTACTCGTTCAAATTCAGTGGGAGCGAGTTTATCTAAAATTCCGGGTGTACATGCCATTACCGACATTACGGGGTTTGGATTATTGGGTCATGCATTAGAAATGTGTGAGGCATCGCAGGTGTCGATGGAATTATCGGGTGCCCAATTACCCAAAATATCGGAGGCCTTAGATTTAGCCAAGCAATTTGTATTACCCGATAACGCAATGCGTAACTGGAACGCCTATCAGGAAAAGGTGAATTTATTGGATCAAGATTCTTTTTCTTGGATCGTAGATCCACAAACCAGCGGGGGATTACTCATCGCTGTGGATCCTGATTCGGTGGCTGATTTCTTAGAAATTTGCCAAAAAGACAATACCGAGGCCTGGCACATTGGTGTGGTGACCCATAAATTGGAAAAACAAATTGTAATCAAGGGAGAATCTACTCCCTAATGAACGAAGTAAAAAGTAACTAAAACGTTGGGTTACGCTCTGTAGGTTACCGCTTTAACTGCGTCAATGATTCTTGCAACATTGGGGAGATAAGCTTCAACGAATGTTGGAGCGTAAGGAAGGCTGGTATCCATGGATGTTACACGGTGAACAGGAGCATCTAAGTAATCGAATGCTCTGCGTTGAACGATGTGGCTGATCTCAGAACTAATCGATGCCAACGGCCAAGCTTCCTCCACTACCACTAACCTATTCGTTTTCTTCACCGATGCGATAATCGTATCGTAATCAATCGGTCTAACCGACATCAAGTCAATCACTTCGGCATTAATTCCCATTTTTTCTAATTCTGCAACGGCATCCCAAACGCGAAGCATCATTTTACCAAAACTCACGATGGTAACATCACTACCTGTTTTAGCAACTTTAGCAACGCCCAAAGGAATTAGATATTCTTCTTCAGGAACTTCACCTTTAAAGCCATACATCTGCTCGCTTTCCATGAAAATCACAGGGTTTTCATCGCGAATTGCAGATTTTAATAATCCCTTAGCATCGGCTGGATTGCTAGGTACAACTAC
>JBJOFM010000101.1:0-3914 GCA_046048755.1 Bacteroidota bacterium
ATATTTTGCAGAGTTTAAAGTGGGTTGGTATCGAGATCGATGAAGGTCCAGAGCAAGGCGGACCGCATGCGCCCTATCGTCAAAGTGAGCGTAAACCCATGTATGCTCAGTATGCTTATGATTTGGTGGAGCGCGGTTTGGCGTATTATGCATTTGACACCGAGCAGGAGTTAGAGGAGATGCGTAAGCGTTTGGAGGCCAGTAAGATGCAACCGGCTTACGATGCTGTGAGTAGAATGAGCATGAAAAATTCACTCACATTGCCCGCCGATGAGGTTCAAGCGCGTTTGGCCAATGGAGATCCATTTGTAATTCGAATTAAGCTTCCAAGAAAAGAAGAGGTTCGTTTTCACGACGTAATCCGTGGATGGGTAGTGGTAAATACCTCTACTATGGATGATAAAGTTTTATTGAAGGGAGATGGTATGCCCACCTACCATTTGGCGAATGTTGTGGATGATTATTTAATGCAAATTTCACATGTGATTCGTGGGGAAGAGTGGTTGCCAAGTGCGCCGTTGCATGTGATGTTATACCGTTATTTGGGTTGGGAATCGGTGATGCCGCAGTTTGCGCATTTACCGTTATTGTTAAAACCGGAAGGCAACGGCAAGTTATCCAAACGCGATGGAGATCGATTGGGATTCCCTGTATTTGCTTTAGAGTGGAAAGATCCAAAAACCGAGGAAATCAGTAGCGGGTACCGCGAGAGTGGGTATTTCCCCGAGGCTGTGGCCAATATGCTAGCATTATTGGGTTGGCATCCCAGCGGTAATCAGGAAATCTTTTCCATGGAGGAATTAATCGAAGCGTTTAGTTTAGAACGGGTAAGTAAAGCCGGGGCTAAATTCGACGTAAATAAAGCGTTTTGGTTTAATCATCAGTATTTGTTGGCCATGGATCCAGCTGCTGTTGCGGAAATGTTGATGCCTCAGATTCAAGAAAAAGGGTTTGATACATGCAAAGAATACGTGGAGCAGGTGGTTGTATTAATGCGGGAGAAAGTCCAGTTTGCTAAGGATATCGTTACACAAGGAATTTATTTCTTTGCAGAGCCCGATTCGTATGAAGAAGAAATCGTTGCGAAAAAATGGAAAGAAAACACCAACGGTCATTTGTTAGCCATTGCCGATGCGTTTTCGACATTGGAGGAAAATGCTACGGCGGAAGTATATGAGTCTGCATTTAAGCAATACTGCGAGTCACAAGCAGTAAAATCGGGCGAACTGCTGCAGCCGTTGCGCTTGGCAGTAAGCGGTTTTGGCGTAGGTGCACCCATTTGGGAGATGATCGCTTTGATAGGTAGAGACTACATTGTACCGCGCATTCAGAAGGCAGTTACAAAAATTTCATTTCCAAAAGCCTAAACTTATCAGTAAATTCGCCAATTCACTACAATTGTAAATAATCGATAATGAAGGATATTAAACGGTTAAACTTAATCATGGGCTGGGTGGTGTTTGCCATTGCCTTAGTGGTTTACGCGCTCACGTTAGAGTCTAATGTAAGTTTATGGGACTGCGGAGAATTTGCCAGTGCTGCCTACAGACTTCAAGTGGTTCACCCTCCCGGGGCTCCCTTGTTCTTAATGGTAGGTCGGTTGTTCTCGTTACTTGCCGGCAGCGATGTTACTGCCGTTGGTTTTTGGATTAACATGCTCAGCGGTGCAGCCAGTGCCGGTTGCGTAATGTTTACATTTTGGATTACTACCCATTTTGCTGAAAGAATGGTTAGCGAAGACAACGAAAATCGTGCATTATTAATAATCGGTGCGGGTTTAGTAGCGGCTTTAACCAATACATTTATCGACAGTTTCTGGTTTAGTGCCGTGGAATCTGAGGTATATGCAATGAGTTCGTTCTTTACCTCTTTATCTTTCTGGGCTATTCTACGTTGGTGGAAACAGGCCGATGAAGTAGGTGCAGATCGTTGGATTGTATTTATTGGATTCTTAGTAGGATTGGCGTTGGGTACTCACATGTTGAACTTGCTGGTTATTCCTGCAATTTGCTTGGCGTATTACTTTAGAAAATATACCATAACTCGCAATGGTGTTATACTGGCATTGGGATCTTCGGCTTTGGCTTTAGGCTTTGTAATGAAGATTGTTTACCCCGGTATTCCTTGGTTGTTAGCGAGAATGGATCGTTTGTTTGTGAACGATTTCGGGATGAGTTTTTACAGCGGAACTTATTTCGCTTTGGTCTTGGTATTTGCGATTGCAGCCTACTTGTTATGGTATACCAGCAAAAAAGGCAAGGTGTTCTTAAATACGTTGGTTTTGGCTGCTACGTTCGTAGTGGTGGGATATTCTTCTTATGCCATGGTGGTAATTCGTTCGTTGGCTAATCCTGCTATCGACATGAACAATCCGGAAGACCCGTACAAGTTTTATGGATATATAACTCGTGAACAGTACGGAGATCGACCGTTGGCATATGGTCCGTTTTTTAACGCTCCGGAAACAGGTTCGGAATCGAAAGGAAAGCGATACTTCAAGGGCAAAGACAAATACGAAGATGGAGGAGAGAATTTCGATTATACCTATCCAGACGAGTACATGACCCTTTTCCCTAGAATGGGTAAAAGCAATAAACCCAATGACGATCGTGGATTTAGAGAATTTGGTGGAATGGGTGAGGTTCAGAATCGAATTGATGAGTTGCAAAATGAGGGTCAGCGTAGAAAATTGTCGCCCGATGAGCAAGAGGAATTGCAGTATTTGAAGTACGAAAAACCATCTTTTGGAAACAATTTGACGTATTTCTTGAACTACCAGATTCGGTATATGTACTTGCGTTACTTCATGTGGAATTTCGTGGGTCGATTCAACGATCAACAGGCCAATATGGGTAATGAACGTTTTGATGGCAATTGGTATTCTGGTATTCCTTTTATTGATCATTTTATTGTTGGACCCAACGAGGGCATGCCTGAATATTACAAAAATCAAAAAGGTAAGAATACCTATTTCTTCTTGCCATTATTCCTTGGAATTTTGGGATTGATGACCCAAGCCAAGCGCAAGAAATTGGATTTTTGGTTGGTGATGACCTTGTTCTTATTTACTGGATTGTTGATTAACGTTTATATGAATCAGCCTCCCTACGAGCCCCGTGAACGGGATTACGCATTGGTAGGTTCGTTCCAAACGTTCTGTATTTGGGTTGGTTTGGGTGTTATCGCTTTGGCGGAGTTGTTACAAAAGAAATTGAAGAATAAATCGGCCTTGGTAGCTACGGCGGCCTCGGTTGTGTTGGTGCCCGTGAATATGGCTTACCAAAACTGGGATGATCACGATCGTTCTGGTAGATATATCGGTATCGATATGGCAAAAAACTTCTTGAATCAATTGGATTCTAATGCTGTATTATTCTGTAATGGGGATAACGATACCTATCCATTGTGGTATGCGCAAAACGTGGAAGGTATTCGTACGGATGTAAGAATCATCAACCAAAGTTTGTTGCCAACCGATTGGTATTCCAGTGTTTTGTTACATAAAGTATACGATTCAGAGGCGTTGCCTTTAACGTTAGATAAGGAAGATTTACAAACGGGAAGTTTTGAAAATGGCATAGTGGTGCATGATTTGGGTACACACACGAGCGAAGAATTCCAAAATTATTGGAATGAATTGCGTGTGGACGAGTGTTTTAAATCGGAGCAAAGTTTGTCGGATGTAATTGCTAGAATTCGCAAGGAACGCAGGGCTTCTGCTAACTCCGAGCGCCAGTATTTGCATGGAGATAAGGTGTTTATTCCCGTAGATAAGCAAGCGGTTATTAAAGCGGGATTGGTATCGGCTAAAGATGCGATTCAGGTGGAAGATACCATTCATTTAGACGTGGGAGGAAGGTATATTTCCAAAGGCGACTTATTGGTGATGGAGTTGATTTCTCAGAATGCAAAAA
>JBJOFM010000102.1:0-3121 GCA_046048755.1 Bacteroidota bacterium
TCTAAAACCTGTAAGCAGTGGTTTTTTAGGGCGATTTTGGATGTGTTGGGCATAGTTTTTTGAATTAACAATAGCTTATTCCAAAGTTACCAAAACTTTCCGGCAATCCATGGGGATGCGATGAATTATCTAACGTAATTTTGTAAGCAGTTAGTAGTAGCGTAATCCGAAAATCATGGAAAATAATGGCATTCAATTAAATACAATCGAAGAGGCAATAGCAGAAATTCAAGCGGGAAGAGTTGTCATTGTGGTTGACGATGAAAATCGTGAAAATGAGGGTGATTTCCTTACGGCTGCAAGAAATATGACCCCCGAATTGGTGAATTTTATGGCCAAAGAAGGTAGAGGTTTGATTTGCGTGCCCTTGGTAGAGGAACGTTGTAAGGAATTGGGTATTGAAATGATGGTGAACAATAATACGGCCACCCATGCTACGGCGTTCACGGTTTCAGTAGATTTGTTGGGGTATGGATGTACTACAGGAATCAGTGCATCGGATCGATCAAAAACCATTCAAGCCTTAATTAACCCCAATACAAAAGTGGAAGAATTGGGGAAACCCGGTCATATTTTTCCATTGGTGGCTAAAGCCGGAGGTGTTTTACGAAGAGCTGGGCATACGGAGGCGGCGGTAGATTTATCGGTGCTTGCTGGCTTTGAACCGGCAGGATGCATTGTGGAAATCCTGAAAGAAGATGGCGAAATGGCGAGACTTCCGGAATTAATAGAATTAGCTGCGAAGTTGAATCTGAAGATTATTTCTATTGAGGATTTGATTAAATATCGCTTGCAACATGAGTCCTTGATACAGCGTGAAATTTCTGTGGAGATGCCAACAGAACGCGGGGATTTTGATTTGGTTGCATTTAGACAAAAGGACACCCAACAGGAGCACTTGGCTTTGATTAAAGGTTCTTGGACCGAAGATGAATCCGTTTTGGTTCGGGTTCATTCAAGTTGCATGACCGGGGATATTTTCGGTAGCTGTAGGTGCGATTGTGGTGAGCAGTTGCATCGAGCCATGGAATTAATTAATGAGGAAGGGAAGGGAGTAATTGTGTATATGAATCAAGAAGGTAGAGGAATTGGCTTGTTGAATAAACTAAAAGCTTATAAATTGCAGGAGCAGGGATTGGATACCGTGGAAGCGAATTTGCAATTAGGTTTTAACATGGACGAGCGAGATTACGGCGTTGGCGCTCAAATATTGCGTGATTTGGGTGTTCGAAAAATGCGATTGATGAGCAATAATCCAAGAAAAAGAACGGGTCTGGTGGGTTATGGTTTGGAAGTTGTAGAGAATATAGCATTGCAAGTTGAACCCAATCCCCACAATGCGAAATATTTAAATACCAAGAAAACCAAGATGGGTCATTCGCTAAAATAAAGCCCTAGTTTTTTTTGAATTTTTAGTAATCTTTAATCGAAAAAAAGCAGTTTAAATCGCGATAAAAATGTACAAAGTAATCGACCCACAAAACACGGCATTACCCCAATTGCATCAGTATTTATTGGGTAGTATAAGTCCAAGACCGATTTGTTTTGCCAGTACTGTAGATGGGTTAGGAAGACATAATTTGGCACCTTTTAGTTTTTTCAATGTGGTAAGTGCCAATCCTCCGATTGTGGTTTTCTCTCCCAATAATTCTGGTCGTGACGGAACCCCGAAACAGACCTATTTAAATGCCAAAGAGACCGGTGAGGTTGTGATCAATGTAGTTTCGGAAGATATTGTGAATCAGATGAATGTGGCGGCCGCACCTTGGGAGCATGGCGTAAGTGAATTTGAGAAAGCAGGTTTTTCGTCGATAGCCTCGGATTTAGTAAAACCGTTACGCGTTGCCGAATCTCCGGTACAGATGGAGTGTAAGGTATTGGAAATCAAAGAATTTGGCAACGGTGGTGGATCTGGAAAACTGGTAATTGCCGAGGTGTTAAAGATGCATATTTCCGAAGCAATATTGGATGGCGATGGTAAAATCGATCCATTCAAAATAAAGCTGGTAGGCAGAATGGGTGGTTCTTGGTATTGTAGGACGGATAGAGAGGCAACGTTCCAATTAGCGCAGCCTATGTCGATTACGGTAGGTTACGATGGCTTGCCGTCCAGCGTGAAACACAGCGATGTGTTATCGGCCAATGATTTAGGTGCATTATCGGCCTTAGCCACACTGCCGGAGGAGGGATGGGCTCAACAAATCAAGGCTACCACGGTGGTAGATTATTCCGATAGACAAGCGGTAGAGTTATTAGCAAAGGAATGGATCTCCACAGGTAAAGTGGCGGAAGCCATGGCGCTTTTGATGGATTAAACAGCAATAATTGTTTATCCAAGGAGGGGTAGAGGGATGGACACTATCCAAGTAAAGTTGAACTCTATCTACGGAGGGTTAGATACTATCCAAGAAGAGTTAGAAAAGATCTAAAAAAAGTTAGCAAACTGTCCCAAAAAGATTGGCGACAATTTTGTGTTGCTAATAGGGGAGTTTATTATCGCTAAATATGGAAAGATTTAGGCAAGTAATTTTTTTACCGCTTCGCTAATTAATTTTCCATCGGCTTGTCCACCCAATGCTTTCATGGCTAGGGGCATTACTTTCCCCATGGCAGCTGGACCGGACACGCCTGCATCGGCAATAATTTGGGCAACGTGTTTTTCAATTTCTTCAACTCCCATTTGCGCAGGTAGAAATTCTTCAATTACCTGAAGTTCACTTTGTTCTACGGCTGCGAGGTCTTCACGGCCTTGTTGCTGGTAAATTTCTAGACTGTCTTTCCGCTGTTTCGCTAATTTTTGCAAGGATTTAATGCACATTTCGTCGGTAACTTCGGTAACGCCTTCGGACGTTTGAAGCAGTAAAAATGCGCTTTTCATACCTCTCAGAGCGCGTAAGCGATCTTGATTTTTTGCTTTCATGGCCTCAATGATGCCACTGTTTACCTTTTCTATCAAAGACATACTGCAAAGATAATTAACTTTGCCGGGAATTATGAGCAACGAGAGACCTGTTCGGGTGAGATTTGCACCCAGTCCAACCGGACCCCTGCACATTGGTGGCGTGAGAACGGCATTATACAACTATTTGTTGGCCAGAAAACACGGCGGAACGATGATTTT
>JBJOFM010000103.1:0-8880 GCA_046048755.1 Bacteroidota bacterium
TTTTCGCAAAACCTTTGGGTTTTGGGTCAATGTAGGTTATTTTCGCGCAACAATTTTTATGAGTATTCTGGTAAACAAAGACTCCCGAGTAATTGTACAAGGTTTCACTGGAAACGAAGGTACATTTCACGCCCAACAAATGATTGAATATGGAACCAACGTTGTTGGTGGTGTGACACCCGGTAAAGGCGGTAGTTTGCATTTAGACAGACCCGTTTTCAATACCGTTAAAGATGCGGTTAATGAAGCTGGTGCAAATGTTTCTATCATCTTTGTTCCACCCGCATTTGCAGCAGATGCCATTATGGAAGCTGCCGAAGCAGGAATTAAAGTTATTGTCTGTATCACAGAAGGTATTCCAACCAAAGATATGGTCACAGTTCGGGAATATATCAAAGGTCATGACTGCACCTTAATCGGTCCAAACTGCCCAGGTATCATTACGCCAGGTGAAGCTAAAATTGGTATCATGCCTGGATTCATCTTTAAAAAAGGAAGTATTGGCGTAGTTTCCAAATCTGGAACATTGACGTATGAAGCGGTTGATCAGTTAACCAAATTAGGTTTAGGTCAGAGCACCGCGATCGGAATTGGTGGAGATCCAATTATTGGAACTACAACTAAAGAAGCCGTTGAGTTCTTTATGAATGACCCCGAAACAGAAGGTATCGTTATGATCGGTGAAATTGGTGGTGGAATGGAAGCAGAAGCAGCTCGTTGGATTAAGGAAAATGGAACTAAGCCCGTTGTTGGATTTATTGCTGGACAAACAGCCCCTCCAGGAAGACGTATGGGTCATGCTGGTGCTATTGTTGGCGGCAAAGACGATACGGCCGAAGCTAAAATGGCTATCATGCGCGAATGCGGTATCCATGTCGTAGAAAGTCCAGCAGAAATTGGAAAGAAAATGTTCGAAGTTTTGGGTGGTAAGTAATTTACACCCGGAAACAAACATTTCGTAAAGACTACGAATAAGTAAATCGGTTTATATAAAACAGATAACCCAATAAAAAGGGGCTTTCAAATCGAAAGCCCCTTTTTTATTTGACGTGTCCCGTCCTAAAACAAGTTGACAACAATTAAACTTATTTTTTCTTAGTTAAATCAACCAAAATTGCATCCGGATGAGCCGCTTGATTCCAAGTAAAAAAGTTATCCGCCAAGGCGGTGTTGGGTGTTAACGTTTTAATTTCAATGGCTACTTCGGTGCCGTTTTTGAAATGCTGCACCACGCGTTGTATCTTATTATTGGTTTTATCTACCTCAAGTTTTACATAGGCAAAGTTCACTTTTTTCTTAGGGCTTAACATGATTACATCATAGCTTTTTCCGTTTCTAACAGTTGGGCCTTCGAACTTACTTTTAAAGTCTCTGTTATAAATTGTAAAAATTTCATTGGGTGTAATTGCATTATCACGCAGTTTGAAATTTTCTTTAATAACCTCTAAATCATCTTTGTTATAAGTCCAGGTAAATAACCCATCGCAAAAAATCTCCTGATTCGCATAATTCAATTTGAACTTCTTCCCCTTTAACCAAATTGTGCCTGTTTCAACAGTTGGCTTTCCAGTTACTGGTGTGGTTGTTATAGCAAATGTGCCGTTTATGGTACTGTAGGATTGATAAACCTTAGCAACCTTTTTTAAAATTGCATCCGCCTTTGGATCGTTTTGAGCACTCACTGCAGAAACTATTCCTGACAGCAAAAGCATAAAAATATATCGTAATTTCTGCATGTTTAAGTTAATCGTTCAAATTTCGTAAAAATTGTTCTAAAGAGTATTCATCGGGCAATAAAACTTGTCGAGCTTTTGAACCATTATTAGGTCCAACTATACCCGCATCTTCTAGTTGATCCATTAAGCGACCTGCTCGGTTATATCCAATTTTTAACTTTCGCTGTATCATAGAAGTACTACCTACTTGGTTTAATACCACAATTCGTGCCGCATCTTCAAACATGTCGTCTCGCTCGTTGGGATCAAAAGCTTCGCCACCTAAAACTCCGCCCTCTTCTTTTACTTCTGGAAGCTGATATGCTAATGGGAAAGCACGCTGCTCACCGATGAAATCAACAATTCGCTCAACTTCTGGGGTATCCACAAATGGACATTGCAATCGAATCATTTCATTCCCTCCACTGTACAACATATCCCCTTTCCCTATTAACTGATCTGCACCATTCGCATCCAAAATAGTTCTACTATCGATTTTAGACGTTACTCTAAATGCTATTCTAGCAGGGAAATTGGCTTTAATCATACCCGTGATAACATTTACTGATGGTCGCTGCGTTGCAAGAATTAAATGGATTCCGATAGCACGAGCAAGTTGCGCTAACCGAGCAATAGGAGTTTCAATTTCTTTACCCGCGGTCATCATCAAATCTGCTACCTCATCAATTACTACCACAATGTACGGCAAAAATCTATGCCCTTCATTGGGATTTAATTTCCGAGCCAAGAATTTAGCATTGTACTCAATAATGTTCCTAACTAACGCATCCTGCAATAGTTTATATCGGTTATCCATCTCCACACATAAACTATTTAAGGTATTGATCACCTTGTGGTTATCCGTAATAATCGCTTCACCATCCCCAGGTAATTTGGCCAAAAAATGACGTTCAATTTTATTGAATAAGGTCAACTCAACTTTCTTGGGATCTACCAGTACAAACTTCACATAAGCCGGATGTTTTTTATAAAGTAACGACACCAAGATTGCATTTAGACCCACCGATTTACCCTGTCCGGTAGCCCCTGCCATCAACAAGTGAGGCATTTTAGCCAAATCGGTAATAAAAATTTCATTAGAAATAGTTTTTCCCAATACCACCGGTAACTGGAAATCACAATCTTGAAAGCGCTTGGATGCCAAAACCGCCCTCATGGGAACCATTTCCGGATTTTTGTTTGGCACTTCAATTCCGATGGTCCCTTTGCCAGGAATAGGCGCGATAATTCGAATTCCTAACGCGGCTAAACTTAAGGCAATATCGTCTTCTAAATTTTTAATTTTAGATATTTTCACACCGGGAGCCGGTACAATTTCGTAGAGAGTAACCGTAGGACCCACGCTGGCCTTAATACTGGATATGCCAATTTTATAATTTTCAAGTGTTTGTATGATCATATCCTTGGAAGCCTGAATCTCAACCATGTCAATTTCTTGCTTTTTGGCATCGTATTCCGTCATCAAATCCAAGGTTGGAAATTTATACGCACTTAATTCGGCGGTTGGATCATAGACTGTATCCAAACCTCGGCGCTCCATTCCATTTTCTAAGGTCATATCCCCCGTATTCTCTTCCACCATTTCTTCTTCCGCAACAGTCAAATCTTCAATTTTAAACCCACTATCATCTTCAATTACTGCCGATATGGGAGGCACATTCATTGCTATTTCTTCTTCTGATTTCTTAGATTCCACCTCCAAAGACAAGTCAACTACGGAACTTTGAGGTTGGGGAATTTCCGATACACTTTTTACTTCATGGGAGGAAGAACCTACCTGATTTGGCTCAATTGCCGGTACAAACAATGGCCCAGAAACAGGATAAATGGAGGTTCGTTCTGCTTTTTCCTCTTCATGGCTCGGAATAATTACTTCCATTGGTGTTGACACTTCCACCTTCTTTAAAGAAATCTGTGTAAGTTGCTCCAATTGTTCCGCCGTTAACGGAGCATCTTCATCGTCTTCGATAATTTCGGCCTCCAAGGGGTCAACCAAATTTTCTTCTACAATTTCACGTTCAGTAATAACTTGCAATTCAACTTCCTCTTGAATGGTTCCGCTTCCATCGGCATGAATTTCAGAATCATAATCCGACCCATCAATGGGGTATTGTTTAAGTTTAATTCGAGCAAACGGGTTCAGGTTTAAAAAGAAAATACTGTAGGCTACACCGTAACCAACCAACACCAAAAAAGCACCAACCCAACCAATGCTATCTTTCATTAATTGATTGCTAAAGAATCCTATGGCTCCCCCTAACAGCGGAAACATTCCCAAAAACAAACCCATGAATAAGGAGATCCAAACTGCAACTAACATGGAGTGTATGAGTATACGCAGCAGCGAAAAAGGCCGATAGTCTAACAACAAATACATTCCACACAAGGCAACATAAGGCAAATAAGCAAAGGAACCTATCCCAAAACCATTGTGAATAAACTTATACGAAAGCCATGCCCCAAAATATCCCATGGAATTGCGAACTCTACTTCCCGATTGGTTGAAAGATTCCCAATCATCTGTAGACAACAGACTCTGATCCATGTTCCACGAAAAGAAAAACGAAACAAAGGAAATTGCCATAATCAAACTCAACGCGATTAATGCAAAACCAATTACTTTACGCGTTGGGTCATGACGTAAGGTTAGAGCCAGCCAAACATCTTTACCCGTAATCTTTTCCGTTTTATCCGATGATTGATCCCGTAAAAAATCGGGTCTCTTATCCTTGGATTGTTTCGATTTCACCATATGAATCTAACGAAGTTACTACGGAATTTCATTCACAACTTAGCAACTTTTACACCATCGGCATTTGGTGTACAACCCACAAATCACTTCGTGTACATTGTTTTCAACCAATTGAAATACAGTCAATATCAAACATAAACAGCGGATACTAAATTTCCTCAATCAATACCATTTAATAAAGTTTCAGGATTCAGAAATACGCAATGGGGTTCCCCATGTAGAAGATTTTAAAAAGCAAACCGGGATATGAGGATCCTTTAACCGAGAACCTCTTCGTATAATCCTATGGAATAGGTTTGTCCTTCAATCGCTTCTTCCGCATACGGAAATACCGTTCTAGCCTCTTCGATTAAGGGTGCAGCGTCTTGATATCGTGCCGAAAAATGCCCTAATAACAGCTGCTTCGCTCCCGATTGTTTGGCTATTTCGGCAGCTTGAATGGCCGTTGAATGAAACGTCTCTTTCGCTCTAGCTATTCGATCATGTGCAAACGTTGCTTCATGATACAATCGATCAACATCCTTTAAAATTGGAATCAACGATTCATCATAAATTGTATCGGTTATGTAGGCGTATACTCGATTTTTATAGCCAGAAAGAGTAAGTAATTCATTGCTCACCACTTCACCCGAAGCGGTAACGTAATCAGACCCCCATTTAATATCATCGTATCGCTCTACAGGAATGGAGTATTTAAAACACGCATCCAAATTAAGTTTACGTTGAGGCCCAACCTCTCTTACCAAAAATCCGGTGCACGGGATACGGTGTTGTAATGGAACCGATTGGACTTCAAATGATTCTGTTTCAATTACAGTTTCTATACGATCCGATTGTGTTTCCACAAACTGTAAATCAAACGGTAAATGTGCATCGCTGTCAACCAATAACATTCGGATCATGCCTTCCAGCAAGGGCGGACCAACAATTACTAATGGCTCTATCCTGCCAAATAATGCCATTGACGTAATTAATCCAGGCAAACCGAAGTAATGATCTCCATGCAAATGCGTTATAAAAACATGTGAAATCCGTTGCATTTTCAAACCATAACGTGCCAGTTGACGTTGTGTTCCTTCGCCGCAGTCCAACAACATATAATTTCCTTCCAATCGTACAAATTGAGAACTCGGATGCCTATATTTCGTAGGCGTTGCCGAGGAGGTTCCCAGCACTGTAACTTCAAAAGGTTTCCGCATTAAATGTTTGAATAATTATGAAACGATGCTACAGGAAGCAACCAAAAGTATGCCAAATTGTTAGCGAATTATCACTAAATAATAAATGGCGAAATTATTGAGTGAGTAAGTAATTTTTCAAAACCCTAAAAACGGAATTTAAAGAAATTCGCCGAATGCATGGATTCTCTGGATGCACACAATGTACTTGATCGCAAGGATTGCAGGGCAACTTACAATGAATTATAGCCTTACGCTTAGTACTATTTTGCACTTCAACGATTGACTCTTCGGACAGATCACCCAATAACTCACCCCCAATTTTATCGGCTTCAACATCAGAATACACCTCGTATTCTAGGTCCAAATCATTCGCACCCAGAGTAAAGACTTTCGCACCCACTGGATAAAATACACGTTCTACACCCGGTCCAAACAAACCCAATAAAGAAATATCGGCCAAGGATGCCAATTGCATCGGTCCACTTTCATTGCCAATAAATAACGAAGCACGCTGGATTAAGGCATAAAAAGCAAGTAACGACGTGTTGCGAGGCGTTGCCTCCTCCGAAATCCATAACGTCCCTAACTCAGGTTTCCAAATCGTTTCCAAATTCGATTTTTCTTCGGAAGTTCCTACCCAAATCGACCAAATTCGCTGCGTATCCCACAACCACCTAGCTACCTCTGCAAAATTCTCCAATGGCCACTGTCTTAGCACTCTGCGTGCCCCTGCATGCAAAATAGCCACCCCCTTTGGCTCCTCTCCTTTCACGGAAAATGCTTGTCGATGTGCCTGCGACATCCATAGTTCAGCAGCCGATTCATCCTCAGAACTCGGAAATAGCAAGGGTTTATTTTTTCGATTCAAAATCCCCTTATCGCCTTTTAAATCAACAGGATATAGATTGTTTTTTGCTCTTGAGAGCATGCTTTCATCCACCCGATGGTGGTTTTGGGTTTCAATTCCCCCCGACAATTTATTTTTTACAATAGGCTCGATAATTCGATTATTGGTAACCGACTCATGCGGTTGGTTTCCGCGCTGTTTCAAACGGACCCAACCACGATCCAATCGATATTGTGGCCAATATTTATAATTCAAGCACCGCAACAGTGTATTCCAATCCCCGCGCAATTCAACCACCAAGTCAAACGATGTATTCCAATCGTTAATATCGTAAATAACCCTAGAAACATAGGGATTGTTCACTAATAAACTGCCTGCAAAGGGTTTGCATAAAACGGTAATTTCCGCCGAAGGGAACGCCTCATTCAACTGAGAAAATACACCCAAAGCCGTTACCATATCTCCTATTTCATCCAACTTAACACACAAAATTTTATCGGGCTGTATGGAGCGCGCCGATTTCCCCGAATTAATTAATCGGGAGACCAGAATATTGCAAAAATATAGCGCCTTTTCCGAACTCATTCGAGTATAATTGGGTACAATAAGGGTCTACTTGGTACGGCATCCGTCATCAAATTAGGGATTTGAATTTGCAACCCATATATACCGTCTTCAATGTGTGAAGGGATATAAATCAACTCGGTGATGGTAGCTTTAGAACGCAATTCCTGCTTAGAAACTTGTTGTTTGAAGTTTCCTTGTGTGCGGTATGGGACTCCCCACCAAGCGTGGTGTGCCTCCAATAGCCCATGATCTTCCTCGGGATCTACACTTGGAAAATCTGTTAGCAAATGTGTAATCCCTTTGTTGGCCAAAAATTTCAAGGCCGATGATTGAAAATACGGGGCATTATTTCCAGACCAATTATGGTTCTTCTTCCATTGACCATTAGGCAAACTTCTAAAAACTACGGCTGAAATTCCTTCAATCCAATTGATGGATGAAACCTGCTCCAAAGAAAAAAATCCTTTCTCTTCTAACTCCACACTTACCAATTGCGCCAAATGAAAACCATCTTGCCAAATCTCTGGTAATGAAATTCGATTTTCACTAATGTGTCCTACGCATTCCGTATGGGTTCCATTACCGTGAGCGCATAGCGTAAGGACTTCACAATTTGCCGAGCCACCTTCGCCCACCGAACCTACAAAACTACCTACTCTTATGGGTTCAAATTGCGCGGGATTGATATAAAAAGCACTCGGATTTTCACCATTAACACCGGTACTTAACGATAAATCTATTGGATTTTGGCCATCAATTTTAACCCAATTATTTCCCAAAAAAAGCTGCATTTGCACAATACAAAGGTGGTATTTTTCCTAGGTATTTGCAAGATACTATTCCAACCTAAGACCGAACACTAATTAAACCGTAGTTGCTTGTGACAACAACTTCATGTATTCTTCGTGTGGAATTTCATATGCGCCAAATTGCAATAAATGCGGATTCAAATATTGCGAATCCAATAATTGGAATTTCTTTTCCCGTAAAAACTCAACCAAGAATACCAAACATATTTTAGAAGCATCGGTGGCACGGTGAAACATACTCTCCCCAAAAAACGCCTTCCCCAAAGCCAAGCCATACAATCCCCCAACCAATGTATCTCCATCCCAAGCTTCAAAACTGTGGGCAATCCCCTTTCGATGTAAATCGATGTAGGCCGATTTGATTTCTTCCGAAATCCAAGTGTCTTCTTGTCGTAAATCAGCACAGGCATTAATCACCTCTTCAAATGCATTATTGATCGTTAATTCAAACGGTTTTTTCTTATACAAACGCATCAGATTCTTCGGTACTTTAAATCGATCGTCTAATGGAATCAATCCACGATTCTTAGGAGTATGCCAAAAAATATCATTCCCCTCATCCGGATGAGCCATCGGAAAGGTTCCACTCAGGTAGGCATAAACCAATAAATCTGCAGTAAGCATATGGGGGCGCAAAAATCGAAATATTTAAAAGAACTTGCCACAAGAATTTCGAAAGAAATCCCAAGAGTTCGCAAAAAGAATTGTTTTTTTGCACCCACATTGCCATGGGAAAAGCCAAACTGATAAAATTTGCCGAATTTGATTCCTTTTCAAATACCTTCAACGCAGACTGCACCAATAAAGGTAATTGGAATACCTGGTTTGGGAACAGCAATCCCATAGTGCTAGAACTCGCTTGTGGCAAAGGCGATTATACCTTGGGATTAGCTCGATTACACCCCCATATCAATTATATCGGAATTGACATTAAAGGCAACCGGTTATGGCGGGGTGCAAAGACCGCATTGGAAGAAAATCTGAGTAA
>JBJOFM010000104.1:0-7535 GCA_046048755.1 Bacteroidota bacterium
GGCATGACAGACAAATACGCACAGCGCGGCGTTTCATCGCAAAAAGAAGACGTTCATAAAGCCATCGCTAAGGTGGACAAAGGTCTTTTCCCCCACGCCTTTTGCAAGGTAGTACCCGATATCCTCAGCAACGATCCCAACAGTTGTTTAATCATGCATGCAGATGGGGCCGGAACCAAGAGTAGCTTGGCCTATGCGTATTGGAAAGAAACCGGTGATACTTCAGTATGGGCGGGTATTGCCCAAGATGCTATCGTAATGAATACGGACGATTTGCTTTGTGCTGGGGTAACCGGACCCTTTATGCTTTCTTCCACCATCGGCAGAAACAAACAACTCATTCCCGGTGAGGTAATTGCCGAAATTATCAACGGTACCGAAGCTTTCTGTCAAAATATGCGTAATCACGGTATCGAAATTTACACCACCGGCGGAGAAACAGCAGATGTGGGCGATTTGGTAAAAACCATTATCGTGGATTCTACCTTGATTGCCAAAGCGCATAGAACAGATATAATCGATAATGCAAATATTAAAGCCGGAAATGTTATCGTTGGATTTGCGTCGTACGGAATAGCTACTTACGAAACCGAATACAACGGAGGCATGGGAAGTAATGGTCTAACCAGTGCACGCCATGATGTATTTTCGTCCGATTATCGAAGTAAATACCCCGAGACCTACGATAATTCCTTGCCCGAAAATGTAGTGTATTGTGGCACCAAACATTTCACGGATACCGTTGAAGGTTCACCTGTTAATGCCGGTAAATTGGTGTTATCCCCCACCCGAACCTACGCACCCTTGGTGAAAGCGATTTTTGCCCAATTAAAATCCGAAATCAGCGGCATGGTGCATTGCTCTGGCGGCGGACAAACCAAAGTGTTGCATTTTTTACAACAAGGTCATGCAATCAAAGACAATTTATTACCCATCCCTCCCCTATTTCAACTAATAAAAGAGGAAAGCGGTACCGATTGGAAAGAAATGTTCCAAGTGTTCAATATGGGTCATCGATTGGAAATTTATACCACCGCCGATGCCGCGGAAACCATGATTAGCATAGCCAAATCGTTTAACATCGATGCTCAAATTATCGGGCGAGTAGAACCCTTTGATGGTAAAAAATTAAGCATCCAAGGGCACTGGGGCAACTTAGACTACTAAGCTGAACCAATATATTTTCATTTTCTGCGTTTACCTTTCATGGCCTTAACGTATTAAGGCCCAAAATTGTATGAAAAATTCAACTGTAAAAAACATGGCTTCGGCCTTTTCATTGTCGTTATTGGCTTTACCATTGCAATCACAAGCAACTGGCAACGAAGTTTGGAACGAAAACAACCGATTCAGGAATAACACCACCTATCAAGCGGCACCCGCTTCGTTAGATGCCGATGGGGCGGATGATGCAGTATATGGCAGAGCCGCTGCAGCTTACAAATCAAAATCAGTTGAAAAAAAGAGAGCCGATGCTGCTACCTACCAATGGAGTTTTGGCGATGGTCAATCGGCCGATAAACGATCTTTAATGCAAACCATTCAAAACAATGTAAGCACCTATTATGACGGCAACGATATGGTATTCAATATCAGTGTGTTGTACAATGCAGCCGCAAATTCTCATGTTGCCATTTTTCATATCAACCAGGCCGGAAAAAAGGTACAGGAATTGGATAGTTTGATGCAAAAACGGATCAATAAATTCATTGCTTCAGCGCAAACATTAGGGTTGAAAAAAGAAGACTTTCACCTCGATATGATTGCCTTGGTGCCCATTTTCGAAAAAGAAAAAAAGACCTTTTCTAAAACCTATATGCAGGTACCTAAAGGCTTTGAAATGCAAAAGAACTTGCATGTAAAATTCAAAAATCCCGCCCATTTAGACGCCTTATTCACCTTTGCCGCTCAAAACGAAATCTATGATTTGATCAAAGTGGAATACCAAGTAGATTCTACCGAAATGGCTTTACAAAGCATGCGTCAACGCGCCTTAAAAGTTCTAAATACTCGATTGAATAATGCGAAGCAAATGGGTATTTCTTTAGACACCTGTTTCCGTACGTATAACGAGAAGAATTACGAGTTTTATCCAATCGACCAATACATGCCGTACAAACCATTGGCGATATCCAGCATAGATGAATCCGAAGCAACGCCAGCCAGCGGCGCCGTTGTGGCACCTGTTCAACGCAACACAATGTTTTATAATCAGATGCCAAGCAAAGGCTTTGATGCCGTAATCAATCCCTCTCCCCTGCAACCAACCATTCAATTTGCTTACACCTTGCAAGTTCGTTACCGATTGAAAGATACGGTGGTGGTTCAAACCAAAACCGAAGTTAAAAAACAAACCGATTTACTGATTATCACCCCGCAGGGTACCATCAAAGAAATTAGTAAATAATCCCCTTCCTAATCAAGGAGTCCGAAGGGTCTGCATAAAAAATCTTGATACCCATGAAACCTGAACAGTGTAGGTCTACCCTATTTGTTCAGGTTTTTTTATTTTACAAATCCAAAATTGCCCAAGTTGGACAATGATCGGAGTGCACCGCATCGGCATCAATGCCAGAAGACGATAAAGTAGACGAGAGACCAGCGGAAACACTTACATAATCAATACGCCAACCTTTGTTCTTGGACCGCGCATTGGCTCTAAAACTCCACCAAGTGTACAAATGAGGCTCCGGATTTAGCAATCTCAACGAATCTACCCAACCGTTTTCAAACCATTTATCCATCCATGCACGCTCTTCAGGAAGAAAACCGGTACTGTTTTTATTGCTAACCGGATCGTGAATGTCGATGGCACGATGACAAATATTGTAATCTCCGCATACCACCACTTTATCCGGTCCCAATTGGGCTTTCAATTGCTGAGCATAATCAAAAAAGTAGTCCAAAAAGTCATACTTCACCCCTTGACGATCGTCTCCGGAAGTACCGCTTGGAAAATACACACTCAATACACTGCCCCAAGAAAAATCGGCGCGAATAACCCTCCCTTCGCTATCAAAAACCTCATTTCCGCAACCGTATTCTACATGAATTGCCTTCTCTTTACTGAGGATTCCCACTCCGGAATATCCCTTTTTCTGAGCCGAATACAAGTAACAATGATACCCCAAATCCGTAAATAACGATTCATTTATTTGCTCCGGTAGCGCCTTCAACTCCTGAAAACAAACCACATCGGCATTGGCTATTGTTAAATAATCTGCCAAACCCTTATCCGAAGCACTTCGAATTCCATTTACGTTATACGATAGTATTTTTTTCATATTCCCAATATTGTACCCAATTATTTACATTATTATTTTCTATCCCAACATTCCATCAGCAGCAAATGTCCCTGTTTATATTGAATTTCAACAAATCCATCCGCTGTAACTCGATTGGAACTTCCAGACCGATAGGGCAACTCCAAATTCATTCCACCCAATGGAAAATCTAAGTTTTCACTGTAGACTTCTTCCACTTTTCCAATGGGCATCAACGACAAATTTGTCCCCGCTGGATACCATTTTCGAAAGTGCTTGGGCAGTGGATACACCCTAGAATAATCATCCAAAATGGAAACCAAAATGTCCGCTTGGTACTTGGGTAAAATCGACAAATTCTGGAACGTATGATCCATCCTCCTACCCGTCCCCCAAATGACATTGGCTGATGTATGACCCCGAGAAATCAAAAATTCTATTCCCTTTTCTAAATCTGTTTTTACTTGATCCGGTGCCAAAATTTTCTCCGTGCCGGTGGCTAATAACTGTTGCTCCCAATCGGCTACGGCTAAACCAGAATCCACCCCACCCGATAATGAAATATCACTGCCCAAAGCCTGCTCATGGGAATCGAAATCCCCCAACCAAGCATCGGCTCGCAATCCCAGCTCTTGAACCCGTTGCATCGCTCCATCCAGTACCAAAACATACGGACACCATTCCATCAATTCATCTACCAACGACATAGAACAACTCTCGCCATTGGCGATGATCAATGCCGACTCCTGATTATCGCGAACGATGTGATGGGAACTCATACTTTTATCCACAAAGTTGCATATTTAAACGCATTTTATGACATGCAGGCACGAATTTTGAAAGGAAATCGTTACATACATAACTATGACAAAACCGCAGATACTTTGGGCCGATGACGAAATTGATTTATTAAAACCACATGTTTTATTTTTAGAGGGAAAGGGCTACGAGGTTCATTGCGTGAGCAGCGGTAGAGATGCTATCGAAGAGGTAAACAAAACCGATTACGATTTGGTTTTTTTGGACGAAAATATGCCCGGCATTTCGGGGTTGGAAGCCTTGCAAGAGATCAAACAACGCAGACCTTCTTTGCCGGTTATTATGATTACCAAAAACGAGGAAGAACACATCATGGAAGAGGCTATCGGTTCCAAAATTGCCGATTACCTCATCAAACCAGTTCACCCAAACCAGATACTGTTGGCATTAAAAAAGAATCTGGATGAAAAACGATTGGTTACCCAAAAAACTACCCAAGGCTACCAACGCGAATTTATGCAAATCGGTATGTCGGTTAGTGACAAACTGAACTTCAACGAGTGGAAAGAGGTTTATAAAAAATTGGTTTATTGGGAGATAGAATTAGACTCCAACGGCGAAGAAAGCATGCGGGAAATCTTGGAAACCCAAAAATCCGATGCTAACCGTAATTTTTGTCGATATGTTACCGACAACTACATCGGCATGCTAAAACAAACCGGGGATGACGGGCCGATAATGAGTCATAATCTATTTCGCAGAACCGTTAATCCGTTGCTAGACGATAATTTACCGGTATTCTTTGTGCTGATGGACAACCTGCGATTTGATCAATGGAGAGCCATTTCCGATATCCTGCAAGAGCGATACCGTGTGGATTCGGAAGACATGTATTTCAGCATACTTCCTACCACCACCCAATATTGCCGAAATGCCATTTTTAGCGGCTTACTCCCCTCCGAAATTGAAAAAAGATTTCCCGATAAATGGAGCAACGACGAAGACGAAGGCGGAAAAAATCTATACGAAAAAGAATTTGTGGATGATTTATTGAAACGCTTACGTCGTGACATCAAATTCAGCTACACCAAAGTCACCAACCTGGAAGGAGGTAAAAATCTAGTGGATCAAATCCCCAATATGTTAAAAAACAAACTCAACGTATTGGTTTATAATTTTGTAGATAGCTTTTCACACGCCCGTACCGACGTAAATATTGTGCGTGAATTGGCCGAAGAAGAAGCAGCTTATCGCAATGTGATGGCCACTTGGTTCAGGCATTCTCCCCTCTGGGATGCTTTGCAACGCTTGGCCGATAAACCGTGTAAAGTTATTATCACCACCGATCATGGCAGTATCCGTGTAAAAGACCCCATCAAAATAGTAGGCGATAAAAACGTAAACACCAATTTGCGTTACAAACAAGGGAAAAATATCACTTACAATCCCAAAGAAGTCTTTGAAGTTAAAAAACCGGTAGACGCATTTTTACCTACCCAGCATTTATCCAGCGCCTTTGTTTTTGCTACAGAAAACGACTTTTTCGCCTATCCCAACAACTACAACTACTATGTTAACTACTATAAAAACACCTTCCAACACGGCGGTATAAGCCTTGAGGAGATGTGTTGTCCGTTAGCAGTTCTTAGTCCAAGATAATTCACAGGCTGAACCATGTTACCTTTACTGGAACATACATTTTCAGAAGAAACCATCCATGCCCAAATCGGAGAATTATCCCAAGTACTTCTCCGTATTGAGGCAATGGGCCCCCAAGAATTCTATGTGTTGCGTGGAGAGGTAGGAGCAGGAAAAACTACACTGAGTCAGCAATTACTTTCAATTTGGGGGATTGCTGATGCGGTAATGAGTCCAACGTTTAGTTTAGTAAACCCTTACACCCTACCCAACGGCACCAAATTATACCACCATGATTGGTATCGAATAAACGACGCCGGTGAACTGTTCGATGCCGGCATAGAAGAAATACTAAACGAATTCCCGAGCGTACATTTGATCGAATGGCCGGAAATCGGCGATTTCTTACTGCGCGATTTGTTGGTGAATTTCAAAGCCAAAGTGCTTGAAATTCAAATCGAGCACCAAGATAATCAACGACAATATCGGTTATTGAAATACCACTAAAGTTTAGCGGATTTTAACCACAGGTCGAAACCCAACCATGGGCAAGGGTTCACGGGTATAAACCAAGGCTCTACTGCCGGGGAATAATACCTCACCTACATCCAAAAAGGAACCACCTTTTACTACCATCATATCCCCTACGGTGGTGCTTGTCATCTCCGCAACATTCCCAAAGATATTGTAGCAACCCGCATCGTTGGGCCAATATGAAAAAACTGGTGTCGCGTATAATCCCCCATCGCTTGCCAAATCTAACGACGATTTAATTATATTATCATCGTTATTACCCAAACTATCCGTTTTGGTCAGATTCGCATTTGGAGCTTCGCCACTTACTTTATTTTGACTGGATTTTTCCTTTGTGTAGTTAGGATTCTTAGGTTCTCTGTATCCTGTATGGTTAGCTATGTATACCCCTTTTTCGTTGCGCCAATACTTGTTAACACTGGGTTTGTAGTACGAATTACGCTGATCATTTTCGTAACTAGCGGCTTGTATCCACTCCATTTCCGTGGGCAACGAAACCACTACATCCTTTCCCGATAAACCCGAAAGCTGCTTACTCAACCATTGGCAATAGGCCATGGCTTGGGGTTGCAGTAAACTACCCACTGGGTAATCGGAATACGCTGGATGAAATAAGTAATATAATGCCATGGGGTCGTTATAACTAAACGTTGAAATATTGTATTTCCAACCCGATACATCCGGGAAAACGGGAATTCCATTGTAGGTTATTTTCTCCATAGCCAACAACTCGTGCAACATCTTTTCGTTGTTGTTTATGGTGTCTTTTACATACTGAATCAGTATCCTACCAAAAGATTTCCCTGTCGCTAATTTGGTTCGGAAAGCATCCGGCCGTAAAAAGTGATTCTGCAGTGCACTCAAAAAACTATCGGAGAAATTACCGTCTTTATCCATCAAGACTATCCGAGGATTCAACTGACGCATTTTCTCCAACAAAACATCCGTTACAAAATCTAAGTATTCTTTGTTGGTAATTTCATGATTGAAAATGCACACGCATTTGGGTGCGGCATAAGGAAGCAAGGGTTCAATATCTTTAGCAACATTGTTTTTGAAAATTCGCTTGCCCTCGTTGGGTCCTTTCCAAACAACCGAAGCCCCTTCCAACCAAGTGTACGAATAGCCACCGGTATGCTGCACTTTCCCACCGGCCGGAGCATATGCCAGATTCAACTCCAACCATTCCTCCCAGTTTTTATTCTGCTTTTTTGGATTATCCTCCTCACCCGACTTCCCCGATGAATTAACAAACAAACCCTCCAAGGGATCGTAGTGTTGAGCATTTAAAGGAGAACAATTAAAAACTGCGCCAAGAAAAACTGCGCTAAAAATAAAAAC
>JBJOFM010000105.1:0-26984 GCA_046048755.1 Bacteroidota bacterium
AAGACGAAGCCCTCGACTACCGCTAATTCCACAGCGACAGTTTCTAATGGGGTTACTTCCAAAAATGTAGGCGCAGCAATCAATGCCCAAGAATTGGAAAAACGATTGGCTTCCTATAAAAAAGTAAAATTAACTACGGATACTTCTTTGCTGTCGGCGGCCGAGCGCAAGTGCATTACTCATTTGATGAAAGCGGCCGAATATGCAGATCGAATTTTTTGGAAGCAAACCATCGGCCCGAAAGAGGAATTTTTGTCCAACATCAAGGATACCAATCAGCGAAAGTTTGCAGCCATTAATTATGGTCCCTGGGACCGATTAAATAACGATAAGCCGTTTATTTCAGGGTATGGAGTTAAGCCGGCGGGTGCCCAGTTTTATGTAGAAGGTTTTTCTACGAAATTAGTAAAAGACACCCTGTTAATGCGGGATGTTTTGTCGCCATACACGCTGATCAAAAAGTACGAAATGCCCAAACCTCCTCCGCCAATGAAGCCCGGTGCCGATGCTATGCCTATGGATCCCATGGATATGGAATTGCCTAATCCGGGAATGCCGATGGAAGGCACGGATGGACAGCAATATGCGATTCAAAAATACAGCGAAGCCTATCGCAAAGAAATCATGAAAATTGTAATGCATCTAAATGAAGCTGCAATAGCAATAGAGGCTGAGGATAAAGATTTTGCGGAGTATTTGCGTATGCGTAGCGGTGGATTGATGATGGACGATTATATCATGAGTGACATTCAATGGCTTGGATTAAAATCGCACTTAGACATTGTAATTGGCCCAATCGAAAATTATGAAGATAAATTAACCGGACAGAAGACTTCCTATGAATCTTACGTTTTGGTTCGCGATATGGAATGGGGTAAGCGATTGGAGAAGTACGTTGCCATGTTGCCGTCGCTACAAGCGGGTCTTCCCGTGGATCCAAAGTACAAACCGGTTTTGAACAGCGGTTCGGATGCAACATCTGTAGGAGAAATTATCCAGAAAGATGGATTTCCGCCGATGCAAAAGCCAGCTCAGGCAATGAGTTCGTTGGCTGTTTTTGATGTGGTTTATTATGGTGGGGATTGCAATTCGGGTAGTAAAACGATTGCCGTGAATTTGCCGAACGATGAAACGATTCAGGAAAATTTTGGAACCCGTAGGTCGCAGTTGAAGAACACCATGAAAGCGAAGTTCGATCACATTGTTGTGCCGATTTCGAAATTGGTAATCGCGCCGGAGCAGCAGAAACATATCACCTTTGATGCATTTTTTAATAACGTGATGTTTCACGAAGTAGCTCATGGATTGGGGGTTAAATACGTTGTAACAAATTCGGGCAAATCCACTGTATCCGACAACAACTCCGGTGGCAAGACCATCCGAGAGGCATTGGGAGTGCATTACTCTGCTTTGGAAGAATGCAAGGCCGATGTGCTGGGCTTGTACATGGTTACCGAGTTATTTGATAAAAAAGAATTGGGTGGTAAGTTGGATGATTACTATGTGACCTTTGTGGCGTCTGTTTTCAGAAGCGTTCGATTTGGTGCTTCTTCCGCTCATGGCAAAGCGAACATGATAACATTTAATACCTTGTTGGAGCGCGGTGCAATTGCTTATACAGCGAATGCTAACGGTGGATATTATACGGTGAATGTTGCGAAGATGCGAAGTGCAATTGCCGGCTTGGCGGGAGCATTATTGCAGGTTCAAGGCGATGGTGATCCAATCAAAGCAGCGGATATGTTAAATTCTTTGGGGAATATCCGAGAAGGGTTAGCCGCTGATTTGAAGCGAATTGAAGCAGCTTCAATTCCCGTTGATTTGGTATTTGACCAGGGTATTTCTACCTTGGGATTGGATAAATATTTTGATGATCCCGAAGTGAAGATGCGCGAATGGGCAAAACAGCAACAACAACGCGGAGGAATGAACGGGAACGGAATGAATGGAGGAATGAACGGTGGAATGAATGGAAATGGTATGGGTATGCCCGGGGGACCCAGTAAAGGGCCGAATGGAATGGGGAATCCTTCTCCTGGAGGGAATCCAGTGGGTAAGCCCGGTCAGCCTCCTGTGCCAACAGCACCCCCTGCTGGGAATAATCCTCCTGCAAAAGTTAAGAAATAAGAAAGTAAAGGAATTTTAAATAGTTTTTGAATAGTTCGTCGTTTATAGTAAAGTAGTTTTTATGAAGTTAAATCGTTGGGTGGTATTAACCACCACTACCAGTGTACTGGCATTATTTGTTTTTTGTAGCAATAAAAAATCAACCGGTTCGGACGGCTTTTTTGGCCATTTGATGGGGGTTTTACAATATGCACATTATCAACCCAAAGAGGTGGATGACAGTCTATCGGCCAAGGTATATGAGAATTTGCTAGGTCAACTGGATAGAACGAAACATTTCTTTACTCAAGAAGATTTAAAGGAATTATCGGCGCACAAATATTCAATCGACGATCAGATTAAAGCAGGGAGATTTGATTTTTTTGATAAAACTTGGAACACGCTGCATAAACGTATCGATGTACTCCAGCCCTTTATCGAATCGGAATTGAGTAAACCTTATTCCTACAATAGCAATGAAGAATATGTATTGGAGGATGAGCCACAGAACTATATGGTTAACGAGGCAGCTTTGCTAGAGGATTGGAAACGTTGGTTGAAATTTCAGTCGCTGGAACGACTTTCAAGAAAAATGGAAAGTCAGAAGAAGATGAAAGACTCTGCATCGGCCAGCAAGATTAAACCCTTTGATACTTTGGAATTGAGTGCTCGTAACGAGACGAAAAAATTCTATGCGGATTGGTTTAAACGATTGAAAAAAATGGATCGTAGGGATCAAATCGCCATGTATGCCAACGCAATTTCGGAGGTGTACGATCCTCATACTGAGTATTTTCCACCCGAGGATAAGGATAATTTCGACATTGGAATGACCGGTAAATTGGAAGGAATTGGCGCTACATTAACAGAAAGAGACGGATATATTAAGGTTGAACGTATTGTGCCTGGCAGTGCAAGTTATCGTCAGGGAGAACTGAAAGCCGGGGATTTAATTTTAAAGGTAGCTCAAGGATCGGCAGAACCGGTGGATGTAGTGGATATGAAGTTGGATGACGCTATTCAGTTAATTCGTGGCAAAAAAGGCACGGAAGTTCGACTAACAGTGAAGAAACCCGATGGAAAAACGCAGGTTATTCCAATTATTCGCGAGGTAGTAGTGATTGAGGATACCTATGCCCGAAGTGCCATTATTAATTATCAGGGTCTTTCGTTGGGGTTGATTCAATTGCCGAGTTTTTATGCAGATTTTTCAACCCGAGGCAGAGGTAGGCATTCCAGTGAGGATGTTCGATTGGAGATTGAGAAATTGAAAGAGGCGGGCGTAAAGGGTATTATTTTGGATTTGCGTAATAATGGGGGTGGAAGTTTGCAGGATGCTATTGATATGGGCGGATTGTTTATTCCACAAGGTCCAATTGTTCAGGTGAAGGATGCGCGTGGGGTGGAAGTGTACTCAGATAGAGACCCAGCCGTAAATTATAGCGGACCTTTGGTTGTATTGGTAAATACCTACAGCGCCAGCGCAAGCGAAATTTTGGCCGCCGCCATGCAAGATTATAATCGGGCAATTATCATCGGAACGAAAAGTACCTTTGGAAAAGGTACGGTGCAAACCTTTGTGCCATTAGAGGGTGGTGTTACCGATGTGTTTCCAAGAGGATATGGTCAATTGAAGGTTACCATTCAAAAGTTTTATCGAATTAACGGGGGAACCACGCAGTTGATGGGGGTAGTTCCTGATGTGATACTTCCTGATTTGTACGATGGTATCGAGCAAGGGGAAAAAGAAATGGATTATCATTTGGCTTATGATAAGATTCCGTCTGCCGTTTACAGTGCATTTAATCCGTATAAAGAAGACAGAAGAAAGTTGGCGATAAAACAAACCAATGCGAAAAAAGGTGGATCGGAATATTTTGGATTGGTGACGAATCGATCTGTAGAATTGGCTAAACAGCGTAAATCATACACGTATTCGTTGAATTTGGAGAAGTTTGAAAAGCAGCAAGAGACTTTGAGAAATCAGGACAAACCATTGAAAGATTTTAAATATAAAACAGTGGCCGATACCATTATGCCTTTGGCAGTGGATATGGATGCGGTGAAGGGAGATAAAACCAAGGAAGCGTTGAAATTGGATTGGTTAAAGCGATACAAAGAGGATGCAGTTTTTGATATGGGACTGTTTGCTATGAGTGATTGGATTGGTGAGTCGCCAGCAACAAATACGGATCCAAAGAAAAAATCGAATAAAAAGGAATCGAAAAAGCCATCGGCCAAAAAACAAAGCAGCGGTAAAACGGAATCAAAACCGTCACCCAAGAAAGCTCCTGTGAAGGCCGCTACACCTGTTTCTCCGATGTAGGATTCTTGTTAATCCTTCCAAAGGGGGATAAACAGCGCGGAAGCAAGAACAAGTATTAGGAAATCTAATGCGCCTACCAGGGCGATGTCTTTCCAAACGCTGCTCACCAATACCGGGTTAATGGTTTTGTTTGATGCCTTCATGCCAACCAAAATGATGGGCAAAATTACTGGCAAACTTAGCACGGGAGCTAAGAATCCTGCTTGATTGGCTTTGGATGCAATTGCGCCGATGAGTGTAAATACAAAACTGATTCCTGCGGTAACCAATAGTAGGTTAGTAAAATACGCCTGTATATGTTGAATGGGAAAGCCCATGAAAAACCCGAACAACAACAAATTTATTAGGGTTAGCATTAGCATTGTTACAATGCCGTACAGCATTTTAGACCATAGAATTAGCGTGGGTGAAGCTAATTGATTGTAATAAATCCAACGCGATCGGTTGATTCCTAAGAAATTTTTGGAAACGGCTTGCAAAGTGCAAAGTATAAGAACCAACCAAAATAAACTGTTCCAGATTTTGGGAGTGATGTGCGGCTGGGTTAGAAATGACAACAGGGCCATTGCCGCGATTTGCAGTCCTGCCGCTGCAATTACAGCAGGTTTTTTTAAGTCCATAGCCCATTCGGACTTGATTAAAGTGATCAGTGTTTTGATGCCGTGAAACTTTGGCTTTGAAGCGGGGTTAGAGGAAGAGTAGTTTCGGCTGTTGTCTGACATGGATAGTTGGAAAATTCTATCGGTGCGATTGCTTTGCGAAGGTATGCAATATTTTGTGCAATGCTTACGATATTTGTGGCATCTATGTTTACCAAGATATTAATTGCTAATCGGGGTGAAATTGCCATCCGTGTAATGAGAACTTGCAGAGAAATGGGCATTCAAACCGTTGCTATTTACAGCGAAGCGGATAAAAATGCAATGCATGTTCGCTATGCAGATGAAGCGTATTGTGTGGGTGGACCGGCTAGTGCCGATAGTTATCTTCGGATGGATAAAATCATAGAATTGTGTAAACAGACTGGGGCTCAAGCGGTACATCCTGGGTATGGATTTTTAAGTGAGAATGCCAAATTTGCGAATCTTTTAAAGGATAATGGAATCGTGCTTATCGGTCCTACGGCTGCTGCCATGGAGGTGATGGGAAGTAAAATTGCATCGAAGCAAGCGGTAAAAGAATTTGGCGTGCCCTTGGTGCCTGGAATTGACGAAGCAATAAAAGATGCCGATGCGGCGTTGCAGGTGGCAAAAGAAGTAGGTTTCCCTGTTTTAGTCAAAGCCAGTGCAGGTGGTGGTGGAAAAGGAATGCGTGTTGTGGAGCGAGAAGAAGATTTTTTAAGCAGTTTAACCATGGCGCAAAACGAAGCTCGTAGTGCATTTGGTGACGATAGTGTTTTTATTGAAAAGTATGTTGGCTCTCCTAGGCATATTGAGTTTCAGATAATGGCCGATTCGTTTGGTAATGTTTGTCATTTATTTGAACGGGAGTGTAGTATACAGCGTAGACACCAGAAATTGGTGGAAGAGGCACCCAGTGCCGTATTGAGCGAATCGCTGAGGGCAAAGATGGGAGAAGCAGCGGTTAATGTAGCGAGAGCCTGCAATTACACTGGAGCAGGAACGGTTGAATTTTTGCTTGGGGATGCAGATTCTTTCTATTTTTTAGAAATGAATACCCGTTTGCAAGTGGAACATCCCGTTACAGAAATGATAACCGGAATCGATTTAGTGAAAGAGCAAATACAAGTTGCCTTTGGAATGCCGTTGTCCTTTGAACAAAAAGATCTCGCTATCAACGGCCATGCCATTGAGTTGCGAATATGTGCAGAAGATCCAGCCAATCAATTTTTGCCCAACGTGGGAACCGTAGAGACCTACAAAATTCCTCAAGGTCCTGGGGTAAGGGTAGATGATTGTATGGAAAGCGGAATGGAAATTCCAATTTATTACGATAATATGCTGGCAAAACTCGTTGTATGGGGTGAAAACAGGGAGACTGCTATTGCGAGAATGCGCAGAGCAATTGCCGAATATAAAATTACCGGAATTGAAACTACCTTGATGTTTGGGGATTTTGTTATGCAGCATCCAGCATTCTTGGAGGGTAATTTCGATACGCATTTTATTCAACACCATTTTACCGGTAAGGAATTAGAAGCCAAGACGTTGCCCGCAGATATTGCTGAAGCCTTGGCTGTGGCAGCCGTTCATTGGTACGGCGCTACGGGTAAGGGAGAATCGGTTGCCATGGAAGCTACACATTCCTCTGATTCTATAACCAATAAACCAAGCGATTGGTATTTAAGTCGACGTAATTTCAGAGATTAATTTCGCTGCTAAATGAACCAGTTATCGGATTCGGTTTTAATTATAGATGATGTACATGGTTCGTTGCTAGAAGGATTGAAGCAATCGGGAATAAACGTTTTTTATCGACCCGAAATCAAACCATCGGAAGTTGAAGAGACCTGCATAGAATTGGCGATTTCTGGATTGGTGGTTCGAAGTAAATTGCGATTAACGGAAGCATTTTTTAGCAAGGTAAGCGGTACCTTGAAATGGGTAGGAAGAGCCGGTGCGGGTTTAGACAATATTGATCTAGCTGCTGCAGAAAACCATGGCATTTATTGTTTTAACTCTGGAGAGGCCAATTCGGTGTCTGTGGGAGAGCAAACGGTAGGGATGTTGCTGAGTTTGTTGCACAATTTGGGAAAGGGGAATGCGGAGGTGAGAAGTGGAGTTTGGGATAGAGAAGGCAATCGGGGTAGGGAGTTGAAAAGTATGGTGGTAGGAGTACTGGGGTATGGGAATACGGGTACGGCAGTTGCAGAAAGATTGCGAGCATTTGGGTGTCAAATTATTGCCGTTGATAAATACAAAAAAGGGTTTGCTCCGAGGTGGGATTCTGTATTGGCAAGTTGTAACAATGAATCCGGAGTAGGAGCTATTTTCGAAGGTACTTGGGAAGATCTTTTTGTCCATTCCGATGTGTTAACGTTGCATGTACCCCTAACCGAAGAAACGCGTTTTATCTTCAATAATTCAAGCACTGATAGTTTTGCTAAGCCCTTGTGGTTGTTGAATTTAAGCCGAGGAGAGGTGGTGGAAACCTCTGCGGTAGTAAACGGGTTGCAAACGGGAAAAATTTTGGGATTTGCTGCGGATGTTCTGGAAATAGAACCGCCATTTAATCAATTGGGAGCTTTTGATGAATTACTTAATTTTTCTAATGTCATTTTTTCGCCACATGTAGGGGGCTGGACCGTGGAGAGTTACCGCAAGATTTCCGAAGTGATTTTATCGAAAGTATTAGATTATTATGGGGTTAAGGACAATTAATTATTAAAATTTGTCTATTAATTGTCATGGAAATGTTCCCTGCCAAGAAACATTTCCTATTTTTTCCATCCCAAATTCTTGGTAAATCCTTGATTTTTGGGTAAAATTGCCAAATTATCGATGAACTATATCAAAGTCATCGATGAAAGAAATTTACGAAAACTAACTATGTTGAAACGAATACTATTAGGTTTAGGGGTGCTAGCGCTTAGCACAGTAGCTACGGCACAGACCAATTTTGCGGATTTCCGTGCGAAAGTGATGCAAAATGGTAAGGCAGTGAGTGGTGTCGAGGTGAAAATGATTTTGAACGACATTGAAGTTGCCACGGATACCACGGACTCAGACGGTCGTGTGGGTTGGCCTAACTTAACGCCGGGAGAGTATAAAATTGTAGCTACTAAGAATGGTCAATCGCCCATTGAAGTGAGCAAATATTTGGTAGCCGGTAACAATCAAGAATATACCATTGATTTGGCGGAAAGAATGCAGGTAATTGAATTAACCGCCAAGAGAACCCAGAAAAAACCAGTGGATTTATTGAATAACCGAGTAGGTTTCACCCAAGATGAACTTCTGAACTCTGCAGGACGTGGCGTGGGATTGTTGGAAAATACCAACTCTGCCATTTTGAGTACGCCGGCGGGTTTGTCTATTCGTGGTTCTAGACCCGATGGTAACGGATATTTCGTAGACGGTATGAGAATTATTGGTGGCGGTGCTACTCCACCAACCTTAGGAACTCAAGAATTAGCGGCAACCATTAGCGGTATTCCTGCAAACGTGGGTGACTTAACCGGGGGTGCTTTTCAATCCACAACACGCAGTGCTACCAGAAAGACAACTACGGCAATGGAGATGAACACGTCTCAATTCTTGGATGCATTTGGTATCAGTGCGATGGAAGGATTTATTTCTGGTCCGGTTTGGATTAAAAACAAGGGCAAGAAAAACGAATACGTAAAATTAGGATATGTTGCGAATGCTCAGGTAAGTTATGCTAAGGATCCTGGACCTACTAGAACTGGGGTATATGTTGTAAAAGAAGACGTTTTAAATCAAATTGAACAAGATCCTTTGGTGTTTACGCCTAACGGTTTCGTTCATAGAGCGAGTTATTTGCGTGAGGATGATTTTGAACGATTGAAAGCTCGTCCAAATTCTGCTCAATATGGCGGTAACGTTTGGGGTAAATTGGAGTTCCGCCCAAGTAGTTTGATTACTATGACCTTGTACGGTCAGTATGTATATGGTGGTGGAAGAGCTGCTACCAATTCTATCATGAACTACAAGAATTCGGCTAGATCGGATGGACATACGTATCGCGGATATTTTCAGTTTGTACAGAATTTCAAAACCGATAAAGAGAGTAGTATTAAGAATGCCTTTTACACGATTCGTGCGGAATATCAGAATACCTATTCGTTTGGTAGAGATGCCAACCATTTGGATAATATTTTTGATTATGGGTACATTGGTAAGTTTACTGCACACCCAACCGCATTCTTCCAATATGCTAACTACGATCCTCAACAAAATCCTAATAAGGAGCCTCGAATTGTTCAAGACCAAAACGGTAATTATGTACAATTAAGAAACTATTGGGAACAAGTTGGTTTTGCAGATACATTGTTGACGTTTGAAGCAAGCAATTTGAATCCGATTCGTGCGCGTTACACGCAGAATATCTACGATTATTTTGCTTCCAGAGGTGCAAAGATTGCTAACTCAAACCAAGTTCAAGTAAACCAAGGTTTATTGAATGGTTTCAATCCTAACTCGGTGTATTCTTTGCATGGTACTCCAGGGGGTATTACTTCCGGTTGGTCTAAATCTATGTCTGAGCGATATAGCGTTTTTGCTCAAGGTCAGATGCAGTACAAACCCAAAACAGAAAATGGTATTGAGCGCGCGCCTCACGATTTACAAGCTGGCTTCTATTATGAGCAGCAGTTTTCTCGTGGTTATGGCTTAAGTGCTAATAATCTTTGGATTTTGATGCGTCAGTTAATGAATAGTCATATTCTCGAACTTGACATGGCTAATCCAATTTTGAGTTACGATGCCAACGGTGTATTCACCGATACTGTTCGTTACAATCGTTTGTTGAATTCTGCTTCTCAGACTTCGTTTGATAAAGCCTTCCGTGAAAAGTTGATTTCAGAGGGTAGAACGGATGTTTATGGAAATAAAATTGATGAAAGAACTTTCGTAGATATTAATTCCTATGCCCCTGGTGATTTCGACTTAAACATGTTTACAGCGGATGAGTTGTTGAACAATGGTAACAGTTATGTAAGTTATTTTGGGTACGATCACTTAGGAAATCGTTTGAATGGTAAGCCATCCATCAATGAATTCTTCGATCCTTCCAAGAGAATGATTGGTGCTTTCCAGCCAGTATATACTGCAGCTTGGGTGCAAGACCAATTCCAGTTTAAAGATTTGATTTTCCGTTTGGGCTTGCGTATGGAACGTTACGATGCTAACCAGTTGGTGTTGGATGATCCGTACAGTTTGTATCCAATCCGTACGGCTGCTGAAGTGACCTCCATCAATGGATTAGACATTTCGCACCCTGATAATATTGGCGATAATTTCAAAGTGTATGTAAACGATATTACAGCGCCAACCAAGATTTTAGGTTATAGAAATGGCGATCGTTGGTTTAATGCCGATGGTAGCGAATTGAAGAGTCCTGAAATTTTGGCTAACCAAACCAGCAACGGCAGAATTGCTCCGTATTTGGTTAATCCAAATCAGAAAGATATTGAATCATCTTCTTTGCGTGACTTTACGCCTGTAGTAAACTTATTACCTCGTATTTATTTCAGTTTTCCATTGGTTCCGCGTAAGAAGACCTTCTACGTTATTTATGATGTATTGGCTCAGAGACCAAACAGCGGTGCTTCTTTCTTAAGTATCGACGAATTGTACTATTTGAAATTCCGTCAAGGTAATACTATTTCTAATGGTGATTTGAAGCCTCGTTTGAAAACCGATTACGAAGTTGGTTTCAAACAATTGAGTGGAGTTAAGGAAGATAGAGGATTAGAATTAGCAGCCTTCTATACAGAGGTTAGAAATGACTTTGGCTTGTATCAAATCACTCAAGGTTACCCTGTAACGTACATTACGTATCGTAACATCGATTTCTCTACCATCAGTGGTTTCCGTGCAGAATACAGAATGTTTGGTATTGGTGGAAAAGGAAATATCCCAGGTCCATTTAATTTCAATGCTTCCTACATGATGCAGTTTGCCGATGGTACTGGTTCAAACATCAACTCTCAGGCTACCTTGATCGCCTCAAATCAGCCGAACTTGAGAAACGTAATTCCTTTGGGAGAATTGGATATCCGTCATAATATAAAATTGATGGTAACCTTAGCATGGTTGGGCGGAAGAGATCCAAAAACAAAGCAGAACTTATATCTTGGTCCTAAGGTTGGTAACAAAGAAATTTTCAAGAATACCAGTTTCTCTGTTATTTCAAATAGTTACTCGGGAACTCCTTATACGCCAACCACTAGACCTGTTCAAATTGGTGCGGTGGATCGTGCTCAAATTAAAGGTGTACCTTTTGGCGCACGTTTGCCATGGAATCAACAGTTTGATGTTCAAGTACGTAAGCAATTCCGTTTGAATCGTGAAAGCAAAGATCCTTTGAAGATGGCTGCTTTCTTATTGGTGTCCAACATTACAAATCGCATGAATGTGGTAGGTGTATTCCCATACACTGGTCAGCCTCAGGATGATGGATTCTTAAACTCTCCTCAAGGTCAATTGTTGGCGAAAAACCAGATTGATGCTCAGAGTTATGTGGATTTATATCGTGTATTATTAAACTCTCAAACCGGTAATTTGGGTGCTCCTCGTACCTTGCGTTTCGGTTTACAAGTATTCTTTAATTAATTAGTTAGGAAAGATAAGGTATGAAAAAAATAGGATTTGTTGCACTGTCGTTGTTGCTCGCTGGAGCTTCATTTGCCAGACCCATTGTGAATGTGGAAGGCAGGGCAAAACAAACCACTCGTCGAGGTGGAATGGCCAATACATGTGAACCTGCTTCGCAGAGTGTTGACTTGGACATAAACAACGTAAGAACGAAGTTGTTGAACGGCGGTGATATGTGGTGGGATTTGAACAACCCCAAGTATGAAATTCCTAAAATTAGCGATCCCAACGCAGTAAGAAAGCATGCATTATTTTCCGGTGCCGTTTGGATCGGTGGAAAGGATAATGGCGGAAGTTTGAAATTGGCGGCTATGACCTACCGTCAGCGTGGTAGTGATTTTTATCCAGGACCCTTGGATACCTCTACAGCCGCTACGGATCCAGTGCGTTGTAAGAATTACGACAAAATGTGGAAGGTGACTCGCGATGAGTTGGAAGATTTTGAAAGTAGTAAATATGTAAACCAAAGTAGCGGTATCCGTGATTGGCCAGCAGGTAAGAACCGTGCACAAATGACGGGTAACGAAGCTTGGTACATGGCTCCTTATAAAGAAGTTGTTGCGGATTTCTTATACAATCCTTTAGATGGTGAACACCCAGTATTGGATGATCGCAGACCCAATGAAGAGAACGGTGTAGATCGTCAGCCAGATATGTTTATTTGGTGGGTATACAACGATAGAGGTAACGTGCACAACGAAACTCAAGGTCAGCCTATCGGGGTAGAATGTCAGACTACCGCATTCGCGTTTGCTACTAACGACGAAGTGAACAACATGACCTTCTATTCTACCAAAATGATCAACCGTGGTTTTACCACCATCAAAGACTGTTATATGGGTCAGTGGGTAGATGCCGATTTAGGTAATTACGCGGATGACTATGTAGGTTGTGATGTTGGTAGAAGTTTAGGTTTCTGTTACAACGGTGATGACGATGATGAAGGTGTTTTAGGTTATGGATTGAACCCTCCAACTGTTGGGGTGGACTATTTCGAAGGTCCAACCGATTCGGCGGGTAATCAATTGGGCTTGAGTCACTTTATGTATTATAATAACGATAGCGATCCAATTCGTGGTAATCCAACAGAGGCTATTGAGTTCTATAATTTGTTGCAAGGAAAATGGCTAGGTGGCCAGACAGTAACTTGGGGTGGTACCGGTTTTGGTGGTAGCAAACCAGCTAAATATATGTTCCCTGGCGACACCGATCCAGACTATGTTGGAGATAATTGGACAGAAAAGTCATCTGGAAATAGACCTGGTGACAGACGTTTTATTCAGTCAACAGGACCGTTTACGTTGTTGCCTGGTCAAATTCAGCGTATCACTGTGGGTGTAGTTTGGGCTAGAACAACTAGCGGTGGTGCTGTTGGATCCTTAAACTTGTTAAAATTGGCATCGGACAAAGCTCAGGTGTTGTTCAACAACAACTTCAAGATTTTGGACGGACCCAATGCCCCAGAAATTGAAATTCAAGAATTGGAAAACGAATTGGTGATGAAGTTCTTGAATGTGAATTCACCTAAAGTTGAGAACTATTCTGAAAAGTATCGTGATGCGAACAATATTGAGCGTACCTACAAGTTTGAAGGGTACATGATTTATCAATTGAAAGATGCAACGGTTAATACCGGAGATTTAGACAATATCGATAAAGCAAGATTGTTGTTCCAGTGTGACGTGAAGAACAATCGCGGACAAGTAATCAATAAAGTATATGATCCTAAGTTGGCGGCCTTAATTCCTGTTGAAAAGGTTGATGGTGCCGACAAAGGATTACAGCATACATTTAGCATCAAGAATGATTTGTTTGCTACAGGTGCAAATACCACGTTGGTGGATTTCAAACCGGTTTATTACATGGTATTGAGTTATGCGATTTTGTCCGATGACAGTTTGCAAATTGATCCGAATCAATTCTTGGCGGGTAGAAGAAATATTAAGGTTTACAAGGCTATTCCTCATAAAACTGAACCCGAAAACAATGGTACTGAATTACAAACTTCGTATGGAAGCGGTCCTGAGTTAACACGTTTGGCTGGTAGAGGTAATGGTGGAAACGTATTGGAGTTTTCGAAAGAGACGGTGGACGAGATTTTGGCTAATAATTTTTCTAATAAACCCAAATACGTTGCCGGTATGGGCCCTGTTAAAATCAAGGTAGTTGATCCTTTGAAAATTCCGAATGCTAAGTTTGAATTTGTATTCCAAGAATTAAAGGCTTCATTAAACAGTGGGTTGAAGGATTCGATGACCAAGAATACACGTTGGTTTATGGTGAATAAGGCTACCAATGATACCATTTTCGCAGATACTACTATCGGCGTTAAGTTTGAATCTGTACAAGGTAGAAAGAGCACAAACAATACTACCAATCAAACATTAGCGGATTGGGGTTTCTCAGTTGAAGTGGAACAAGTAAGCAATCCTGCTGAAAATGCTCTTGGAGATCCAAGTAATAGTTTAATTGGTTGGTCTGTTGAGTGGGAAGATAACGGAAAGCAATGGTTAACTGCCGTTGCCGATAACGATGGAGCAGCTACGCCTACAAATCCTGCGCCTTGGCAGAACTGGATTCGTTCAGGTCAGTCAGGGAAAGGTGATTTAGGTACAGCAGGTTTCGATCCTGTAATTCACGATTTTTTCTCTGCTACGTTTGAGAGTTTGGATCCTAACCAAGCGTATGAAAAGATTTGGAACGGTAGAATTGCTCCTTATGGTTTAGTCGGTAGAGAAAAAGAAACTGCGAACGGTAGAAACACCTTTGGGTTTGCATGGTCTGGAAATTCTGCACCTACACAGAATCCTTTGGCTGAGGTAGCGAGCATTGAGTTTGTGATCACCCCTGATAAGACGAAGTGGACACGCGCTGCGGTATTGGAGATGGGAGATGATGTAGTTTCCAATTCCACTGAGGGTCAAATGAAAGAGTTTAATTTACGTTGGGCACCATCAAAAGACATCAATGGAAATTCAGAGTCTAGTAGTACCGGATTGTCTTGGTTCCCTGGTTATGCTATTAATATGGAAACCGGTGAGCGTTTGGCAATTGCTTTCGGTGAAGACAGTTATTTGCCTGGTGAGAATGGAAGGGATATGCTATGGAATCCAACAAGCAGAGTTTTTAATGACAATGGTAATTACCCAGCTATTGGTGGTAAACACTTCATTTACATCTTCGGGACCGGATTAAGTGGTATTTCTCGTAACATTCAAGGAGCTCGTTATCAAGGAAGTGACGATGCAGCAATGGCTCGTTTTGTAAATGCTTTGAAGGCAAAAGGACCAGGTCAAGATGTTAACAGTGCAACTGAAAAGACGCGTTTATTGTCTCAAATCATGTACGTGATGCCTGCATATTTGGCGCCCGGGTATACAATGAATGATGGTGTTCCGCCAACTTGGGTTAAGTTTAAAATTAACGTTAAAAAGGCGTATACCACCTTTGACGCAGGAAATGCTATTAACAACAATCGTCCAATGTACGAATTTGATGCGGCTAGCATTGCTCCTAAAATTTCCAACGAAATTGGCAGGAAGAATTTGGATTTGGTTAATGTTGTTCCTAATCCATACAGAGGGTATAGCGAATACGAAAACTCACCCATTGATTCTCGTGTGAAGATTACTAATCTTCCTCCTACCTGTACCATTACAATTTTTGATATTGCGGGTAATTTGATTCGTAAGATTAAGAAAGCCGATGAGAATACATTTGTTGAATGGGATTTAAAGAATGGTTATAATGTACCAATCGCGAGCGGATTGTATTTGATTCACGTAAAAGCAGATGGTTTAGGAGAGAAAATTGTTCGATTCTATGGTATTATGCATGCCATCGATTTAGATTCTTATTAATCAATAATTATTAAACAGTACAATGATTGCAAACAGAAAGAATATTGTAGGATTAGGCTTAGCGATTGCTGCCGCTTGGGTAGGGGAATTGCATGCGGGCAACCCCGAAAGACAAGGTCAGGCAGGTGCAGCTCAATTAACAATTAATAGCTGGGGTCGCAGTAGCGGCTTAGGATATGGATATGGTGGGATGGTACGAGGCACAGAAGCTATGTATTTAAATGTAGCGGGTTTGTCGCGTTTGGATAATGCAACGGAATTGAGTTTTTATCGCACCGATTGGTTGCGCGGTTCGGGTATTGGTATCAATACCTTGGGCTTTGCACAAAAGTTAAATGGTGGTGAAGGTGGAACATTGGGAATCAGTGTAATGCAATTTGGTATTAAGCCAATTGATCAAACCACCGAGCAGAATCCTTATGGAGGTATAGGCCCTTATCGTGTAAATATGACGAATATAGCGGTGGCTTATTCGAAGACATTTTCAAACGCTATTTCCGCGGGTATTGTGTTGCGATCAGTAGCTGAAGGTATTCCAGATGCACAAGCAAACGGAGTTACCTTTGATGCGGGTGTGCAGTACATGACCACGTTGAAGCCTGGAAATAAAGGTAAGAAGAAGGACGATTTCAAGTTTGGTATTTCCATGAAGAACATTGGTCCAGACATGAAGCACGAAGGCGACGGATTGAGTTATAAGGCGATCCTGGATAACGGAAGTTTTTCTAAGACTATGCAAGTAAAAGTAGAAAGCATTAAGATGCCTTCTTTCTTGAATATTGCGGCATCTTACGATATGAAGTTAGACAAAGATCCAGAGCAATACGATAATAAGTTAACGGCAGCCTTTGCATTTACGAACTTTGCCTTCAGTGCCAATCAGACAACCGTGGGTTTGGAATACACTTACAAAAACATGCTTAGTTTGCGTGGTGGATTTGTTTACCAAGAAGGGGTATTGGATCCAGATAATAGAACTTCTGCCTTTACGGGTTTACAAGGTGGATTGAGTTATTTATGGACCGGTGAGGATAAAACTCAAATTTCATTAGACTATAGCTATAGAGCTACCAATCCCTTTAACGGCGTTCATACCTTGGGTGTGCGCATGGGATTCGGCGAATAAATTAATTTTTTTTGTATATTTGTAAATATGCATCAGTTGCGGCTGATGCATATTTTTTTAATCAATTTTAAGCGTATTAAACCATGAGTGATATTCAGTATTTATCCAAAGAAGGATTTGAACAACTAAAACAAGAACTACACCTGCTGAAGACAGAGGAAAGGCAGCGTATAACCAATGCGATTGCAGAAGCAAGAGATAAAGGGGATTTAAGTGAGAATGCGGAGTACGATGCAGCGAAAGAAGCTCAAGGTCATTTGGAAGCAAAAATCAGTCAATTAGAGAATTTAGTTGCTATTTCTCGCGTTTTAGATAATTCAATGATTGATACTTCCAAAGTGAGTATCATGTGTAAGGTGAAGGTAAAGAATCACAATGTTGGGAAAGAGGCCGAATACCGTTTGGTTTCTGAACGTGAGGCCAACTTGAAAGAGAATAAGATTTCTGTGAAAAGCGCCATTGCACAAGGTTTAATGGGCAAAACAGTTGGTGAAACAGTGGAAATTCAAGTTCCTGCTGGAATAGTGAAATTGGAGATTTTAGCCATTAGTATTTAATCTTTTTATCCATGCCAACCTTGTTTTCTCGGATTGTTGCTGGTGAAATCCCTTGCCATAAAATTGTAGAAGACGAAAAACATTTGGCTTTCTTGGATATCATGCCGTTAGTGCATGGTCACGTTTTAGTGATTCCCAAAAGGGAGGTGGATTATATTTTTGATTTGGAACCCCAAGAACTTGCCGATTTATGGGTTTTCGCACAACGGGTGGCTTTAGGTATGAAGTCGGTACTGTCATGTAAGCGAATTGGAAGTGCGGTTATCGGTTTGGAAGTGCCGCATGCACATATACATTTAGTACCCTTGCAAACGGTTGGAGATATCAACTTTGAAAAGCCGAAATTGTCGCCAACCCACGATGAATTGACAACCATGGCGGAGAAGATTTCGGCCGCTTTTCGGTAATTCATAATTATTGTAGGTACAAGCAAACTTGCTTCCCTATATTTGTTCTGAATGAAGCCAGAACTTTTTCATCTTGGTAGTCTAACGGTGTACGGATATGGTTTCTGTATTCTTTTAGGTGTTGTAGCTGCATATTTGCATTTTTATTTTAATCGAAAACGTATCGGAATTACCGAAGATCAAATTTCTACGTTAATTCTTGTTTGTGGTATCTCGGTTTTTGTTGGAGGTAAATTATTTTTTATTCTTGAAGATCCAGTGTTATATATCTCGGAGCCCGAAAAATGGATATCGAACTTAGGCGATGGATTTGTTTTTTATGGCTCTTTTTTAGTAACAATATTGGCCTTGTATTGGTGGTTTAAACGAAATGGATTTGTGTTTTGGCGGTTAATGGACGAAGTGGGCATCGCTGGAGCATTTGTGCATGGATTTGGTAAAATCGGGTGTTTGTTGGCCGGTTGCTGTTACGGTTTGGTATGCGAAAAGGAAATCGGTATAGTTTTTACCGATTCTATGAGTAGAGCTCGACCCTTAAATACACCCTTATATCCAACTCAGATTTGGGATGCAATGGTAATTTTCGGGGCGATATTGTTTATGTATATCTGGAGAAAATACAAACAATACGATGGGCAGGTGTTTATGATATATTCGATTGTGTACGGTGTGGGTAGAATTATTACCGAAGAGTATAGAGGAGATGAGGCTAGAGGCTTTTTGTTTGATGGGCTGTTAACCCACAGTCAATTGATTGGAATTGTGGTGGTTTTATTCTCATTGTTTTTCCATTTTAAATCATTACAGAATAAAAAGAATTTAGGCGCAGTAGAAGCTGGTGATAATCAAGTTAAATAGGTATGGAATGGCATGAAACTGATTTCTTGTGTTTGTATACTATGGTAATTCGGAATTGTTTATTTGAAATTTAGACGCAGGTGAAGTTTGTAGATGTTGTTGGTCAAAAAATAGTTAAAAATCGCTTAGTCCAGGGCGTTTCCGCCGGAAGAATACCGCATGCGCAATTGTTTTTAGGGGCAGAAGGCAGCGGTGCATTGCCACTGGCATTGGCTTATGCTCAATATTTATTGTGCGAGAATAGGACAAATTTAGATAGCTGTGGAGAATGCGGAAATTGTAAAAAATCGCAGCAATGGAGTCATCCGGATGTTCATTTTTCATTCCCCTTTCCAGGAAAAAAAGGAGAGAGAGAAATAGCAAGCGATGTTTATGCGCAATGGAGACAAGCCTTAACTAATTCGGTCTATGTATCGTATGCGTCTTGGATGAAATCCTTGGACGCAGAGAATAAGCAAGGGAATATTCCGATTTTGGAATGTAGAGCGATTATTCGGAGTTTGAGTTTGAAGGCTTTCTCGGGGGGGTATAAGATTCTATTGATGTGGCTTCCGGAATATTTAGGAAAAGAGGGTAATGTTTTGCTGAAATTAATTGAAGAACCTCCTGAAAAAACCATATTTTTATTGGTAGCAGAAGATTCGGATTCTGTATTGAATACCATTATTTCTAGAACGCAGTTGGTGAGAATTCCACCGGTTGAGGAGGAAGACATGGTGACGGCTTTGATTGAGAAGGAGGGCTTGGATGTAGAAAATGCGAGAAAATTGGCGGTGGTAAGCGCTGGGAATTATTGCACGGCCTTGGAACTGATTAAAGAATCGGAAAATCCCTTTCTTGAACCGTGGAAAACCTTACTAACATTTGCTTTTACTGGTAGAATGGAAAAGTCCATCGTTTGGGCTGAAGAAATGTCAACGTTGGGTAGGGAGGGTTTGAAATCATTTTTTCTTTATGGTTTGCAATTACTGCGTTATTCAATGCTACAACCCTATGGAGTGGGAGGTTCGGCATGGAATGCGCAAGAAGCGGATTTAGTGAAACGATTATCGGGCCTACAAATGGGCACTGATAGAATTCAAGGCATGGTATCGGCCATTGAAAATTGCATGTATGAGATTGAGCGAAACGGTAATTTAAAGATGATATTGGTAGACGTTTCCTACCAAGTTTCGAAATGGATAAAAAAATCATAGTTCGGGCAACCTTCGGATGAAAAAAATCATCTTGAGGTAGAATTCGAGCATGTATTTCAACGATGATAAACCAGCAGGAGGACAAAGACTATCAACTGTTAAGGGACAGTTTAGGGGGCGATGCGCTGGCGCAAAAGAATTTTTTTACTCGATTTTCCAAAACCGTTTATGCAGTTTGTCTGCGATATATGTCCAATGAAGACGATGCCAAGGATATGCTGCAAGAATGTTTAATTAAAGTATTTCAAAAAGGCGGAGAATTCCGATTTGAGGGTTCATTGGAAGGATGGATTCGCCGGATATCCGTAAATACCTGTTTGGATCATATTAAAAAGAGACGGTTAACATTTTCAGAAGACATCACCAATTTAGAGATCCCGGAAGATAAAGCTTGGGGGTCTAGCACATTGGAATACAATGATTTAATCAAGTTACTCTACCAACTGCCAGTTGGGTATCGTTTGGTTTTTAATTTATATGCAATGGAAGGATTTACCCATGCAGAAATTGCCGATATGTTACAGATTTCGGAAAATACCAGTAAGTCTCAGTTGTTCAAAGCTAGGCAGTGGCTTAAATCTAAAATTAATAGAAATTGAATATAGAAAAGGATTCCATAGATCAATTGTTCCGCGATAACCTGCAAAGTGCTTCGCCGGAAGTTCCTGTGGATGTCATGGAAAAAGTACTGAATCAATGGCAGCAGATGTCTTCCGCGTCAGCAGCAACCGGCGCCACTTCTGCGTCTATGAAGGTGTCTCAAAGCGCCAACGGTTGGAAGTTGGTTTCAACGATTCAGAATTTGGCAGCAGTACCCAAAGTATTTTTAGGGATTGGAGCGATTGGTTTGGTGACCGGATTGGTAGCGGTTTTGATTTCTGTAACGGATACAAATTCTGTTGAGAGAACGAGTCAACCGGCCCAAGAATCTGTTCTTTCCCACAATTCCCCAATCAATAACTCGGATCCAGAGCGAGTGGCTTCTACGGAGACTGCAGAAGAGGCTATGTTGAATAGTGGGGTTGTTTCTCCTAATCGTATGGGTGAGGGTGTTAAAGCATCTTCGAATAATCCATCGGGAGTAAATAAAAACGAAACACCGGTTATAGTTAAAACGGACGACAATGGATTGAAATCTTCAGCCAGCATTTCTTCATCCGCATCAAACACACCAAAAGTGTCGGCAGATCAAGGTGCGATCAATAAGAAAAAAGAGGGATTGGATGCGAAGAACAATGTCGCAGAATTGAGCGTAACGCAGCTAGAAGATGGTTGGGTTCAGGTATTCATTGATCAGCCGGCAACGGACAAAATCCTATTAGATTGGGGAGATGGAAAACTAGAAACCATCAAGGCGGCGAAGTTATATCGACACCGATATTTGCCTTGGACCAAAAAGCGATTTACTCTCCAATTGGTGGAGTATAAAGATGCTGATATGAAAGTAAAATCGGTTATCGCTCAAGGGGTAGCTGTTGTTTCGCCCGAACAACAAGAGGAAATAATTCCCGAAATTATCACTCCGAACGGGGATGGATACAACGATGAATTCTATGTAAAAATTCCATCGCCTGAGTATTTCGAACTGCTCGTTTTTGATAAAAATAATTCGGTAGTTTTCCGAAGTAATTCCTTGGAAGATCACTGGACCGCTTTGACGAAAAATCAGCAAGTTATGGAAGGTGAATACCGAATATTATTGACGTTAAAGTATAGTGGTGAGACGTCGCACCGATTTATTAGAAAACGATTAATTGTACAACAGTAAGACAACCCAAAGATATGATAGCTCGTCTGATAAGCACATTTTGGCAAGATGAGGATGTTAAATACTTGTTTAAATCCTCTAAATCCAATAAATTTGACCAATTACAACTTCGAACAAAACCGATGATGACCGATATAAAATCTTTTGTTAAAAAAATTGTCCTAGCGGGAGTGGCTTTTTTTGGCCTAAATACTGCTGCTCAGGCGCAATGTGTTATTAATTACGACGGTAATCCTTGCGTAGGAACACCTATCCGCTTCACGGGTTCCACTACAGGAACCACCCACGATTGGAATTTCAATAATGAAAACACCCAAAGTGGAATTCGGAATGTGAACTATGCATTTAAAACATCAGGTAATAAAACGATTACCTATGTGACCACCGTCAATGGAACAAAATGTACAGCTACCTTGAATTTGGTGGTGTATGAAAGTCCAACCATTAAATTAAAGTTAAAGAACTTGTACGAGCAGTGTTTTGAAAAAAACTTGTTCTGTTTTGACGATAGTTCGTTTAACAAGAATGGTAAGAAAATTCAAAACATCAAGTATTTGGTGGGTGATGGTCAGTTTTTTGAATATCCAAAGCCTACCTTGCCACAGACCTTTTGCTTTAGTGTAAAAGATGAGCGCGGTGGTTTGTTTGATTTGTTTATAGAAGTGGAAGATGAGAATGGATGCGTTACCTCGGATACCATTAAAGGTGCAGTAAAAGTTCGTGAAAAGATTGGTGCCAGATTTACATCGGATAAGAAAACAGGTTGCGATTCGGTTTTGGCAACTATGCGTAATATTTCGAGAATTGATCGCAGCCAGGTGAAATGTATGATTTGGAGATGGGGTGATGGCGTGACAGAGAAATTCTGTCCTCCAACTGCTGATCAGTGGGCTGGTCCAGGTGGAAATGGGATTAAGCGTTGGTTTAAAGGTCAGGGTACTTATAATTCTACGTTGTTTGTAGAAACGGCAGACGGTTGTATCGATTCGTTTACGGTATCTGCTTCTGCAACGGTTGTAAAGACAAAAGCCAAAATTATAGCAAGTAAAGATTCTACGTGTATCTCGGATCCAAAGATCGACTTTACCGTAGATGAAATTCCTCAAGGTGCCACGGGTTTGTTGTGGACGTTTGGAGATCCTAACTCAGGGCCTCAAAATACGAACAACAGAAGTTGGGCAGTTACACACAATTTTACCGGTCTTGGTCCATTTTTGATTTCCTTGAAATACGGTCATCCTATTTGCGGAGTTCAAACGGTATTGGATACAATTTTAATTATTGGTCCATCGTCTGTAATAGAAGTAACTAACCAGCGAATTGCTGAACACGAGGTATTCCAGTGTCCAAAAGATGTAATGGATACGGTTCACTTTAATAAGAACTTCTCCACGTTCTATCACAACGATAGAAATTATACGGATGATGATTCTACGTTTTATAAGTGGAACGGTACATTAGGACACAACTTCACGGCCAACAACCAGACGTTTATTAAAGTAAAGAAGGATAAAACTAACGCTCCGCTTACTCCTGGAGTTCACGGGGATCCTTTGGTGCGTCAGCGCGTTTGTGCCGTTCGTGTTTGGGATTTCGGAGATAGCTATGCTCCTAAATGTACAACGGACATAACCCGAAATAAGAATAGGTATGTGAATTGCCAGTACTCTAACGACTCACTGCCGGTTCACTATTACAAGTCATGGGATTTGATCATGTTGTCTGATTTTAAAAATCAGCCTATGGAAGATGCGTTATGGTTTGATAGTATTGGATTGTGCAAGCGTATTGAAGTTTGGCCATCGGATTCGTTTGCCATCATTCAGGATTCGATTTTATTTATTCCTCGCGATCAGGCGGATTCTTCTTTGGCTAATGATCCTAAATATGCGAATGCAATAAAGAAGTACCAGCAGTATAAATGGTTAAAAGGTCCAGGTGAGCGGTATGTGGAAGATTCCGTTACAATTTACTTGGGTCCTAATGATACGGTTTATGTGAACAAGACCATGTATGTAGGTAGCAAGACGTCTAAGGTGAAATTGAAGGATAAGGATTTGTTGCGTATTTTAAGTAAGACAGATTCAGCGTTATACGAATTCTCTGAATATACGAAACGGGATACTTTACCCCTGCCGTTATTGAATATTCGTTTGAAGAAAGGCGAGAAGCCCAAGATTATCAAAATATACCATGATCCAACCAATGGCGGTAGATGGACAGGTAAAACCAAGAACTTCGATTATATTGTAAACTACAAGCGTTTCCGTGAATTGTATTATGCTAGAATTCCTCAGTGTAATCAGGTGAAATTAAAGCATATTGATACATGCCACGTATTGAAGTGCGAAAGTGAAGCTACCAAATCGATTGCCATGTTGCATGCAAATGCAGGTGGTGTAGGTTCTGGTTTATTAAAAGATGCGATTGAGTGTTTGGGTGCTAAGAACCCGCAATACGGTATTACTTTTATATTGAGTGATTTGAAACCGGGTTGTACCTTCTCTCAGGTGGAGATTAACTTCGACTCAGCATGTAATCCTAATGGATTTGTTCCTTTGAGTGGTTTATTGCCTGGTCCTCGTCCTCCGCGTCCTATCCCATATTTGGGATATGGGTTGGAAGGAAACCCACCAAGCCGATATTCGAAGCAATACAGTGCTGCGGAAGTTTGTGATCCAAGTGGATGCATTACGGTTGGTATTATCGTAGGAAATGGTGTTCGTAAGCCTGGTACTTTCACACCTCCAACCAAGGATAGACCTATGTGTTCTGATACACAGTGGTACAGAAAGTTTGCTTGTTTCCCATTGATTGATCCTGCCTTTGAAGTTGTTACTCCGAAGTTTAAGGCTCCAATTCGTAAGATTTGTAAAGGGGACGATGTTGTTGTTAGAATCTTAGAATCAAATAAGACTCGTACCGAAGATTTAAAATCGTTGCGTTGGACATTTGAAACAGGTAACGCGGGTACAGACTATGCAAAACAATGGAGAAGATTTATACAGTAAGATTATTTCCGTTATCAAGCTTTACCTAAGGGATCTGCTTACGGAAAAGCGCCAATTGGGGCAAAGCCTATAGTTGGAAAAGATACTTTATATAACTATATCATTCAAAACCGCGGCGGTGATGATCCATACCAGATGGCTTGTTCTAATGTGTGGAATGATGGTTTAACGAAGATATACGATGGTCCTGATACCTTAATTACTGCAAAGATTTGGGGTTGGAAAATAGCTGCGGATGCGTCAGCAGCGTGGGATATCATTAAAGATCGATTGGATAAGGCGGGATTTGATCCTTTCGCTATCAGCCCCACCCAATTAGCGGCGATGATTTGGAATCGTGTTGGTAAAATCGGTCAGCCTGCTACTGGAGCCTATGGTTGTATTGATACCGCCGGTTTTGGTAAGTTTATCCGTTACTATTATGTGCCCGATACCAGCAAGATGAAAATCGTTCATCCTCGCGATACCAACATCAATCCGTTGGATAAGAATATCGTGAAAGGTTTTAATAACGACAATCCATTCAGTTCGTACAAATTCAATCCTATCTGGGATGGTTACCATATCATCAGTTTGGCGATGACTTCGTCTAACGGTAAGTGTGATGACATCGCAGCATTCCCAATAATCGTTGGATTTGCCATGGAATTGGAATTGAACGACTCAATAGTTTGTCAAGATGAAGCTAATACTTTAAGCGTATTGCCTAAGTATAAGATGTTCCACCCAGATCCAATAAACTTTGGTACTTGGGACTTTACAGACTACTGGCGTAATCCAGATCGTTTAAAGGATGCTGGAAGACCTAACCGTGAACCATTTACCAAGTGGGATTGGAACAAAGCGGATGATAATTCCTCTGATCCGAAGACCATTTTTGGTGGATCTCCATACGGTGGTACAGGTGTTGGTACTGTTATAAATCCTTACGTTCAGTTGGGTGGCGGCGGTCCAATGGCCAAGTATTACAAGAATGATTCGGGTGTTTATGTATTCAGAAATATCGCTGGTGATAGTACTGGTTGTGTAGATACCGTAGAAAAGCGTTTGTTCATTACTCGTTTGGATGTGAAGTTTGATTTGAACATCAGTACCCCTAGTTGTAATTCTATTATCGAATTCTATGATTCAACCATATTGCATGATCCATGTCGTTGGGCGATGAAGAATTGTAATGGACCTACTCCAATGATGTGTGACTATGTTCGAGAGTGGTTTATTGATTGGGGTGATGGTCGAACCAACTTATTCAAGCGTGCTAAATCTAATGAAACAGGTTTACCTGATCGTATAGCGCACAAGTATACTCGAAACGGTTGGTTCCAAGTTACCTATATTGTTAAAACAGACCAAGGTTGTGGTGATACCTTCAAGCGTTGGATTAAGATTCCAGGTCCTCGTCCACGATTTGAGTTCACAACCATCTTTGGTGATTCAGCTACCATTTGCGAAGGCGATAGCATTCAGTTTAGTAACTTAACCGATAGTGCTACTTCGGGTGCCGATTGGATTTGGTACTATGGTGACAAAGGAATCGATAACAGAAAAGACGGTAAATTGTGGCATCAGTACAATACTCCCGGTTTGTACTATGTCTTCTTAGAGCAATACGATAGTTTGATAATTCCTCCTAATGTAAAGAAGTACTGTAATGCGATTTTCCCTGATACCCCCACTCAAGGTGCTTTCCGAGTGCGTGTAATTAAGCGGGATACGGTGCGTGGTTCAATATTGAAACCGGCAATTTGTGTAGGCGATAGTAACACCTTCATTGATTTCTCGGATACTGCTTTAAAGACATACGGTTGGAGATTCTTTAATATGAGTACTGGTGAATTGGATACGGTGGTAACGGCTAATAAGACTATCAGTTGGAAGTTTAATAAGCCGGGAACGTATCGAGTGACGCATTTGGGTTATCATGATCCAAATCGACCAAGACCGTGGTGTCCTACAGTAATGCCGGATTTATTCTTCCTCGTTGATAGTGTAGTGGCGAACTTCTCAATAGATTCCTCGAATACGCCAGACTTTAAGTTCACAAGGGAAGATATCAACGGTGTTACTTTCCGATGGGGTTATTATCACCAGAGCAACATTAAGTTTACCGGTGAGCCATTTGTTGTTGACTTCGATAAGAGTGATAAAGTAGTGAGTGTAAGCTACACAGGAACGGATACATTCTGGATTTGTTTCGAAGCTACCAATGCTACCGGTTGTAAGGATACCATTTGTAAGAGCGTATCGGTGAACCAGTTCATTACCTTGGCGAACGTGTTTACTCCTGGAGATGACAAGAAGAATGATGTGTTCCGCGTTCCAATCGCTGGATATGACGTATTTGAATTGCGTATCTTCAACCGTTTCGGTGAGAGAGTGTTCACAACAGAAGATCCTAAGAAGTTCTGGAATGGTCAGGTAAATAATGACGGTCCAGAAGTTCCGAGCGGTACGTATTTCTACCAATTGAC
>JBJOFM010000106.1:0-9959 GCA_046048755.1 Bacteroidota bacterium
GCTTACAGGTTTTAGAAAACCAAGCCAAAGAAATGCAAAACACCCTGGAAGAGATACATGTGGCCTTAGAAGATGAAACAAAAAGTTCCGTGGGTGACAAGTACGAAACGGCAAGAGCACAGCTTCAAACAGAGCAGAAGCGTTTGGATCAACAGTTATTGCATATCATCGCTCAGCATAAAGCCTTGCACGACTTAAACCACGATCCCCATATTGTTATTGATGAAGGTAGTACCGTGGAATTAACCTTAGGAGATAAACATTTACACATCTACATCGGCGTTGCTTTAGGCGCTTTGGTACACAACGAAATTCATTGGCAAGTGATCTCCGAAATATCACCTCTAGCGCAAGCTATCAAAGGAAAAAAATCCGGAGAATCCTTTGATTTTCAAGGGAAAAAATGCCAAATTCTTTCGGTAGGGTAATTACCGATCATACCCATGTAAACGCTCGTAAATAGAATATTTCCTGGTTATAAGTTAAGCTAAAAATAACCAGTAATCAGAATGATGCCCCAGCGTTTTTACCAACGATTACGATTCCAATAGTTCCTCCAATGCCGCTCTCACTTTATCAACATTGGGTAACATAACTTGCTCCATTCCCATGTTGAGGGGAACGGCAGGAATATCCTCACTTCCTAAGGTTTTAATAGGAGCATCCAAGTATTGAAAGCACTGTTGAGTAGCTCTACCGGCAATGGCTTCCGCGAAACTGTTCTTCAACGTCTCTTCGGTAAGCACCATCATTTTCCCGTGCTTTTTTGCTAACGCAACAACAGCCTCTTCATCGTAGGGTGCCAACGTTCTTAAATCCAAAACTTCCACCTGACCCGCCAACGACTTCGCCGCATTCATGGCCCAATAAACGCCCATACCGTAAGTTACCACACCAACAGTAAGTCCTTTTCGAACCATATCTTCCGAAGCTTCCAACGCTACTCTTGCTTTCCCAAAAGGAACTACATAGTCTTCGGAAGGTTCGGGGGTTTTTGCTAATTCCGTACCCGGCACTTTACTCCAATATAACCCCTTGTGCTCAAACATTACCACCGGATTGGGATCGTAAAAGGCCGATTTCATCAATCCTTTCATATCGGCCGCATTGGATGGATAAGCAATTTTTATTCCCTTTATCGGCAAAATGGAGCTTTCAACTGTACCTGAATGATACGGTCCGCCGCCGCCATAAGCCCCCGTTGGTACACGAATTATTGAGGCAACGGGAAACTTGCCCATGCTTAAATACGTACTTTTACTAAGTTCTGTGACCAATTGGTTAACACCGGGCCAAATGTAATCGGCAAACTGTATTTCAACGATTGGCTTACAGCCAACCGCACTCATCCCAGCCGTAGAACCTACAATATACGCCTCCTGAATGGGGGTGTTAAACACTCGATTTTTGCCATATTTCTCTGCTAGTGTAGCTGCCTCTCTAAAAACTCCTCCCAATCTCAATCCCACATCCTGTCCGTACAATAAAGCTTCGGGATGATTCTTTAATAGTTCATCCACCGCATGCAAAGCAGCATCCACCATCATTACGGTTTCGGCACCCTGAGGCGAACGCTCACCCTTTTCCGAAGTTATCTCCGTAGGCGCTTCTACATGATCGTACAGAGAATTTGGAAGAGGATCCGGAGCATTTTTCGCCTTTTCGAAATCTTCGGCCACCTGCCTCGCTGACTGCTGATGAATCGCATCCAAATCCGCTTCGCTTTCGCCCAATGTAATGAGCAATTCACGTAACCTCGGCAACGGATCCAAACGCAAATGTTGGTCCATATCATCGCGATACCATTCACTTCTTACCCCACTGGTATGGTGACCCAACAAAGGCACCTTTACATGCATCAGCATAGGAACACGTTCATTCCTAACCGTTTCCAACGCCTTCTGCATTTCGCTGTAACATTGAACAAAATCGGATCCATTCACTCTTACCCTGCGCAATCCTTTAAATCCTAAGGCATAATCAAAAGCGTCCATGGCTCGCATTTCATCGCCACTAGCCGAAATTCCCCAATCATTGTCCTGAATTAAATATAAAATCGGCAACTTATGCAAAATTGCCATTTGTAACGCCTCTGCTACCTCACCTTCGGTTACACTGCCGTCGCCCAAAGAGCATAAAACAATTCCTTTTTCTACCGAAGTTAACAACCCCTCAGATTCCAAATATTTTAACCCATGGGCTGCACCTGTTGCCGGAATTGCCTGCATTCCCGTTGCCGAACTTTGGTGGGGCATCACCGGCATCCCCTCTCTCCGTAACGATGGATGGGCATAATACGTTCTACCTCCACTAAAGGGATCCTCCGCCTTGGCCAACAATTGCAACATCAACTCATACGGCTGCATTCCCATTGAAAGTAATATACTCTCATCGCGGTAGTAAGGATAGGCATAATCCACCGATTTTAGCAACATACCTGCCGCAATCTGAATGGCTTCGTGACCTTTAGACGTACTGTGAACGTACTTCGTAATCGGTCTGTTTTCATCGTAAATTGCAGCCATCGCTCGCGCCGTCCCCATCAATTCCCAGGCTCTCAGCAGAATATCTTTGCCAACCATATTTGAACTGCAAGTTTACGCAAATTTCGTGGCATAGCACAGTCATCCCCCATCAACCAACAAAGTTTATAACCACCATAAGTTAAAGATTTATTTCTTCTTCCTATATTGCACCCTAATTTAGCGCTTATCAGCCTATGAAAGTACCTGTACTACTTGCTTTTACGGCAATTTTTTCGTATATTCCGATTACCAATGCTCAGCAACGGGAAGAGAATCCACCCGATAGCATTGAGAAGTTTGACGTAATTACAATCAAACAAAACAGACTCAAAGAAAAGCTCAAGGAATCACCCCTTACCGTTGAAAGTATGGGCTCCCAGAGCATTAGAGAAACTCCCGCTTCGGATTTTTATGAAGCATTGGGTCACCTCAAAGGAGTGGATGTTACCAGTGCTAGTCTGGGTTTTAAAATTGTAAACACCCGTGGATTCAATAGTACCAGTCCAGTGCGAACCCTTCAAGTAATTGATGGGGTGGATAATCAATCCCCCGGATTGAACTTTTCCCTAGGTAACTTTTTAGGAGCCAGTGAATTAGATGTTGTTAATCAGGAAATTGTGGTGGGTGCTTCCAGTGCCTATTATGGCCCTGGGGCATTTAATGGAGTTATTTCCATGACCACCAAAGACCCGTTCAAACACCAAGGACTGCAAGTAAAACAGAAAATCGCCGAACGCGGACTTACCGAAACAGCCCTCCGATATGCCAAAGCATTTGGTGGAAAACCCGGCGAAGAAAAATGGGCCATGAAGGGAAATATTTTCTACATGCAGGCCTACGATTGGGAAGCAAACAACCTCGATGCCGTTAAATCCGGCAGTCGATTGGATAGTATAAACAACCAATTTAATCCCGGTGGTTACGATGCCGTAAATCGATATGGAGATGAATTATTAAGTCCGAACGAGAATAATGCAACCACCCGTTCCCAACAATGGCAATACCCCGGTTTGATGCGTTTTAACCGACAGGGATACATGGAGAAAGATATTGTAGATTACAATACCTACAATTTTAAAACCTCATTCATGACCGCCTACAGACCCAACCCAAAGAAAACAGATCAAATTGAATACCAAGTCAATTACGGTATGGGTACCACCGTTTATCAGGGAGATAATCGCTACAGTTTGCGGGATATTAAATTTTTGCAAAATCGACTCGAATACAAAAATAAAAATGGATTTATCCGAGCATACGCTACCCACGAAGATGCCGGTAGAACCTACGATGCCGTATTTACTGCTCTGTTAATGCAGAAGGCGGCCAAACAAGACGATTTATGGGGGGGCGATTATTACGCATATTGGAAAAATCGATTTGTGCCCAAAATGAAGAAACTACCTGGTTTTCCTACCGGTGACTGGTTATCCAACCCCAATTGGTTTAACGATTTGGAGTTAATGATGGCTCAACATCAAGATTCATTGTTTATTTGGCATCAACAATGTGCGAATCTAGCCGATAGACCGAACAATTATTTAGGTATACCTCATACCAATCAACCCAATACTTATCAACGATTTGCACCAGGCACCGAGCGCTTTGATAGTTTGAAAAATGCCATTACCTCCTTACGCAGTTTTGGCGAAGGTGGTAGCGGTTTCTACGACAAAAGCGCATTGTACCATATCCAAGGCGAACGTAAATTCAGGCTATTTGATCGCACCAATTTAACCTCCGGGTTTTCCAGTAGATTGTATACCCCCAACTCCTTAGGAACCATCTTTTCCGATACCAATGGCCGTGTAATCCGAAACTACGAATTTGGAATTTACTCCGGAATTGAGCAACGTTCCAAAGACAATAAATTAAAGATTAACGCCACCGCACGGGTAGATAAAAACGTGAATTTCCCCTTCATCTTCTCGCCCGCAGCGTCCATGGTATACACCCCAAATAAAATATCGTACTACCGTGTTAGTTTATCTGCTGGGGTTCGAAACCCAACCTTAGCCGATCAATACTTATACTATAATGTTGGACGTGCTATCCTTTTAGGTAACATCAACGGTTATGACAGCCTTGTAACCATCCCTTCTCTGTACGATGCATTAAGTGGACTAACCGCCGATTTCAAAAAACTTCAATGGTTTAGTGTTGATCCTGTGCGCCCTGAGAAAGTGAAAAGCATCGAAGTGGGATACAAATCATTCCTCGCATCCAATAAATTAAATGTAGATGCTAGCGCCTATTTCAGTTACTATCAAGACTTTATAGGATATGAAATCGGTTATGACCCTAACATCATTTACAATATTGGCGTAATTTCTGGTGGCCAAGTTTACCGTATTGCTACCAATGCTAAAAGTACCGTAACGACTATGGGTTTAAGCGTAGGAACCAATTATTTCTTCGCTAAGAATTATACCGCAGGCTTTAATTACTCCTTCAATCAATTAAACAAAACCGATACAGACGATCCAATTATTCCAGCGTTTAATACTCCCAAAAATAAATTTAATGTTTCGCTTTCAGGTCAAAATTTAGAAATAGAAAAATTAAAATTAGAAAATCTCGGATTTAGCGTAAATTATAAATGGGTTCAAGGATTTAGATTTGAAGGCAGTCCGCAATTCACTGGCGACGTACCTGCCTATTACCTCATTGATATTATGTTTTCCAAGATAGTTCCTAAGTATAAAGCCATGATTAAATTTGGAGCCAGTAACGTAACCAATAACAAGGTGATGCAAGTTTATGGAGGCCCCCAAATTGGCAGAATGGCCTATTTTTCTGTATACTTCGACTTACAATAAACCACATTAAAATTCTATTATATTAATGACTAAAGGATGAAACCTTAATTTATCTATTAGTACATTTGTTATTATTATAAAATTACTATATTCGAAAAAAAACTAATATGAGAAAAACATTACTTTCGGTCTTATCAATTTTTACATTGGTAAGTGCCAATGCACAAATCAAGTATGTAGATGAAGTTTTCAAAGAAAGCGACATCAAGATTACCAAAAACATTGCTTATGGCGACAACTACACTGTACTTGCTGCCGCTCAAGTTGGGGTGAAACTTACTAGCCAAATTGGCAAACCCATGGTTATGGACATTTACGAGCCAAACGATGGAGAAAAGAAAAGACCTTTGATTATTTTCTGTCACTCAGGATCATTTTTGCCTAGATACCAGAACAACAGCCCCGTTGGTTATAAAGACGATAGCGCAACCGTTGCTTTTTGTATGTCGTTAGCTAAGCGCGGTTATGTAGTAGCTTCTATGACCTACAGAATGGGTTGGAATCCTTTGGCTGCTACCGATGATTTGCGTAAGCAAGGTATCATCAATGCTGCCTACAAAGGAGTTCAAGATTTAGCTACCTGCGTTCGTTATTTCAAACAAGACGTAGGTGCTTATGGTAACAATTATGGTATTGATACCAGCAAAATTGCCGTAGGTGGTAATGGTACTGGCGGATATATCACCAGTGCGTATGCAAGCATCGACCGTCAAGAAGAAATTAAAAGCATTAAATTCCGTGATGCAACAACCGGAAAAGTAATGGTTAACGATACCACTTGGGGAGATCGTCATGGTTTTGGAATTGATGATCCTACAAAAGGATTGTTCTGTAAATCAAACCACGCTGGCTATGGCTCAAACGCACAATTAGCTTTCGCTATTGGTGGTGCAATTGGTGACTCTGCTTGGATGGAAGCCGGTGAAATTCCAATGATTTGGAGCCATTCTGTTCGCGATCCTTTCGCTCCGTACACTACCGGTATGGTTAACGTACCAGGTACTACCCTTCAGGTGGTTGAAGTTTCAGGCGGTTACGATGCAATGAATCGTTGCCAACGTCTTGGAAATACTGCTCCTTACAAAGGAAAAGTAATGGACAATTACACTACCGAAGCCAACAAAATCAACAGCGGTATCGATGGTTTATTCCCTGTGGCAGGTATTGCAAATGCTTCTGGTCCTTACGAATGGTACGATACAACCGCTATCAAACAGTTAGGTATTCCTGAAGTTCCTAGCATCTTAGCAGGTATCAAAGCTTCTAACCCATTGCACAGCAAAACACGCGCAATGAAATATGTAGATTCTATCATGGGTTATATGGCCCCAAGAATCGCGGTTACCTTGGGCTTGGTAAACAGTGTAGGTATCGTTGATGCTGATTTAGCCTCTAACGTAACTGTAGCTCCAAACCCAGCAAAAAACCAATTAATCATCCACAACAACTGGGAAACTCGTGCGTTGATCGGTGCTTCGTTAACCGATATGAACGGTCGTACAGTTCGTACATTCAACGTAACTGGCAACCACAATTCGTATGAATTAAACGTTGCTCCTGGTATCTACGTTATTCAAATGCAATTCACCGATGGTATCGGTAGCACTAAATTGATCGTTGAATAATTAAATACATTTCAATCTTTACGAAAGGGTATGCAGCAATGCATGCCCTTTTTTTATTTGCTGTATTCTCATAGCCACCTCATTTTCTTGGTAGAATAAACCCAATATCTTGTATTCTAATACAAACCGTTATTGCAAGTAACATTTAATCAGACATACTAGAACACCTATCATCAATTCAATAAACACTTACATTATCTACATACCATAATAAATCAGTAAATTTGTACTTTTTCATTATTTACGATGTATCCTACGCTTAAACAACTGAATTGGCCTGCCATAGAAGCCGAAATTAAAGATTTCTGGGAACGCGAAAACGTGTTTGAAAAGAGCATTTCCCAGCGCGAAAATTCTCCGGCTTTCACCTTCTTCGAAGGTCCCCCATCGGCCAACGGTATGCCCGGGATTCACCACGTAATGGCCAGAGCCATCAAGGATATATTCTGCCGATACAAAACTCAACAAGGATTTAAAGTTGCCCGTAAAGCGGGTTGGGATACGCACGGACTACCTATCGAGTTGCAAGTTGAAAAGCGTCTCGGTATAAAAAAGGAAGATATCGGCACCAAAATTTCCATGGAAGATTACAACCGGGAATGCCGAAAAGATGTACTGATGTTTAAGGACAAATGGGACGATCTTACCAAGAAAATTGGCTATTGGGTAGACCTGAACAACCCCTATGTCACTTACGAAAACGAATACATCGAAACGCTGTGGAACCTGTTAAAACGCTTGTACGATAAAGGATACCTGTACAAAGGTTACACCATTCAGCCGTTTTCACCCGCCGCCGGGACCGGGCTTTCTTCCCACGAATTAAACCAGCCCGGTACGTATAAAAATGTAAAAGATACCACCATCGTAGCGCAATTCAAGCTTAAAGATCTTGAAAATACATTTGCGCTGGCTTGGACAACCACTCCATGGACCCTACCTTCCAATACCGCATTGGCCGTTGGAGCCTCCATCGAGTATCACACCATACAAACCTTTAATCCCTACACCGGTGAGTCCATTAACGTGATTTTAGCCGCCGCTTTGGCCAGTAAATTTTTCAGCCCCGAAGGTGCGGAAGCCGCTATGGACTCCTATCATCCCCAACAAAAAAATCTTCCTTGGCGATGGATTAAGTCGCAATTAGGCAGTGAGTTAGCAGGACTTAGATACGAACAATTATTGCCCTATGCCCAGCCCGAAGAAGGCGATGCTTTTAGAATTGTTGTAGGCGACTTTGTGTCTACCGAAGACGGAACCGGTATTGTTCATATTGCTCCAAGCTTTGGTGCAGACGACTTTAAAACGGCCAAAGACAACGGTATCGGCGCTCTAACGTTGGTAGACAAAAAAGGTAAATTCTTGGATTGCGTTACCGACTTTGCTGGCGAATATGTGAAGGAAGCCTATTTATCCGATGAGGAGAAAATGGACGAAACTCAGAAGCAAGGAAGAGACAAATACCTCAGCGTAGACGAACGAATCGCTATCAAATTAAAACAGGAAAATAAAGCGTTCAAAGTAGAAAAATACGAGCATACCTACCCCCATTGTTGGAGAACCGATAAACCCGTATTGTATTATCCATTAGAAAGTTGGTTTGTTAAAACAACCGCAGTTAAAGACAAACTTGTTGCTTTAAACAAAACCATTAATTGGAAGCCTGCCTCCACCGGCGAAGGCAGATTTGGCAATTGGCTGGAGAATCTAGTAGATTGGAATTTGTCCCGTTCCCGTTTTTGGGGTACCCCCCTACCCATCTGGCGTACAGAGGATGGTAGCGAAGAAATTTGCATCGGTAGCATCGAACAACTAAAACAAGAAATCTCCAAAGCCAATACCGCATTAGGGCTTAATCAAAATATAGAAGAGTATACCCAAGACCTGCACAGACCCTATGTTGATCGCATAACCTTGGTGAGTCCATCGGGCAAAGCCATGCAACGGGAAACGGATCTTATCGACGTCTGGTTTGATTCCGGTGCCATGCCTTATGCTCAATGGCATTGGCCTTTTGAAAACGAGGAAACATTTAAACAGAATTTTCCTGCCGATTTTATCGCCGAAGGGGTAGATCAAACCCGCGGTTGGTTCTTTACGTTGCATACCATCGCTACCCTGCTGTTCGATGATATCGCATTTAAAAATGTAATTGCTAACGGCTTGGTGCTGGATAAACACGGCAATAAAATGAGCAAGCGGTTGGGTAATGCCATTGATCCATTTGAGACCGTAGATAAATACGGTGCCGATGCGGTTCGATGGTATATGGTTACCAATGCGCAGCCTTGGGATAATTTGAAATTTGATATGGACGGAGTGGTGGAAGCACAACGCAAGTTCTTAGGTACCTTGTACAATACCTACGGATTTTTTGCCATTTACGCCAACCTCGATCTTTATGCATTCAACCCCAACAAACCGGTGGATGAAGCTCATTTTACCGAGTTAGACCGTTGGGTATTAAGCAAATTGAACTCCATGATTGGCGATGTTCAAGAAGCGTATAACGATTATGATCCAACCCGCGCAGGTAGATATATTGAAGATTTTGTAACCGAACACCTAAGCAATTGGTACGTTCGTTTAAGCAGAAGAAGATTCTGGAAAGGAGAACTCAATCAAGATAAAGAAGCAGCATACGAAACATTATATCGTTGCCTTACTACTGTTTGCGAACTAATGGCACCCATCGCACCTTTTTTCTCAGATTGGTTGTTCAAGGCACTGCACACAGGCCAAAATCATGTTGAAACTTCGGTGCATTTAACCAACTGGCCCCAGGTTGATTCACGATTCATTAATGTAGAGCTTGAAAAGTCTATGGACCTATCGCAACGCATTTGTTCGTTGGCGTTGAGCTTACGGAAAAAAGAAAAAATCAAAGTTCGACAGCCGTTACAGAAAATTTTGGTACCTGCAGACAATGCCGATATCCAAGATAAAATCAGCAAAATGTCCGATTTGATTTGCAGTGAGGTGAACGTAAA
>JBJOFM010000107.1:0-4822 GCA_046048755.1 Bacteroidota bacterium
ACAAACCCAATTTGCCTTTAAATGATTTAAACAAAAGGTTCAATTCTAAAATACTTACGAACAGCCCGATAGGCTCGCCGTTATCGTATGCAAAAACAGCAAATTCTTTGGGCATGGCTGGCTTTATGGACTTGAATCGTTTCAATAATGCTTCGTTGGTAAGTGGTTCAAAATCCTCATGAAATGACCATGCTTTGTTATAAATGGTGACAAAATCCGAAGTGAATTTTTCCAATTGATTGTAATCTAAAAATTCAAAGGTATATTTCCCGGAGCCGGTTACCCGTTCTGCAATTTTACTAAATCGCTCAAAATTAAATTTATCTTCCGTGATATCGTAAGTAAATTGTTCAATCTCTACCTCGTATCCTCTATCGAGAAACCACTTTCTATAATACGTAGGATGATAATTTTCACGGTACGAGGGTGCAGTTGTACCTTCTATACGCAACCCCCAAAAGCTATCTCTATCTCCAAAATTTACTGGTGCTTGAATATCACATACCCCTTTTTCATACAACCAATTTTCCGCAATATCAAACAATTGGGATGCAATTGCATCGTCCTGAATACAATCAAAAAATCCAATCCCACCTTTATCTGCATGTATAACATTGCCGTTAGAATCTTTTTCCAATACTCTACAAAAAGCAGCAATTCTTCCAACAGGCTCACCCCCCTTTTTCGCTATCCATCGTTGTACTTGCCAACCTTTATTGAATAGTTTATTTTTCTCCGGTGAAAACACGTCTTCTACATCGTTTTCCAAGTAATGAACAAAAACAGAATCTTCCGCATATACCTTATCCAATACACGATGAAAATCCCGAATATCGGCAGCGCTTATTACATTATGAATGGTATAAATCATGTTGGATTAATTATTTATTGTTTCGACTCCAAATTTAAGGTTTCATCGCCTTTTTGGTAAGGAATATACGTGATAATAAATTGAAACATTTCGTCCGAGGCTCTCATGGAGTTCCCCCCATCCTCCCAACGTTCCGATACCAACTTGGGCGGTTTGTTTGGGTTAAAAGGATTGCCTGCAGTATTATCAAACTGTGCTATTGCTGTAATCGTTGAACCTGCGGGTAACACCTGTGCCATTTTAAAGGTGTAGAAATACTGCCATCGAAAATTCCATCGAGGTATCGAGATTAACTTCACCGTATCACCATTGGGCTTGATAGCAAATGCCTTGAACGACTTACCCAATAAATGCAAATGCGGGTTAATGGTTAGAATAGTTATTGGTTTTTCGATGGTATAGGAAACGGAGTGCTGTGTAATTTGATTGGGAGGCACAACCAAGGGGGGCGTTATTTTCCCTACCCCGTCGGTACCTAAATTTATTTCGTAGGTAGGCCTGGTTGGCGGCGTATTGCGAAAAAACACATTAACAACACTGCTATCTACGGTGTTTCTGTCCGACGGTCCATAATGTAAGTCTACCAAAGCCAAAGCAAACTCCTTGGGTACAGCAATTCCACCGATATCGTTGGGATATTTAACACCCAAAACTCCTGGCAAATAATTCACGGCCGAATGTACTCGTTCGGGGATACTATGATCGTCATTCAACAATCCCAATTGTTTAAAATCTTCATTGTACTGTCCTGGTGTAATGTTTACCGATTTATTTTCGAAGTGTTTGGTTGATTTTCTCCCGTTTGGATATAACACCAAATGTCCATTGGCATGATGAACCAAATCTTTATTTCCCGGCACAAACTCCATGGCTGCAATCACCGAATTTCCTGGCAATTTCACATGGGTCTTGGTTAAATAAAATCGATCCTCTCCATCTCCCTTAATTAATATGGGAGAAATCGGAATCACTAAATCCGGCTTACCAATTGAAGATTTATAAGACGATACCTTGAGAGAATTGTCATTGGAAAAAATTTGAACCGACTTCTTTGCATAGTCCCCTTCCACAGCTCCTTGTTTTACCCAATTTTGAATAGTAGTTATTTCTGCATCTGAGAGTAAATTTTCGCCGATAAAATGGGAATAATTGGGATCAGCAGGCCAAGGTGGCATAATTCGAGCAGCCGTTACCTTTGCAATGGTTTTGGATTTTTTCCTTGCCAAAGAATAGGAATTCAATGAAAACGGTGCAATCCCTTGGGGTCTATGGCAACTTAAACAATGATTACTCAGTATGGGAGCAATATGTTCTACAAAAGTGGGATTCTCTATTGGCTTTTGAAAATCAGCATTCTCTCCGGCTGAATTTGAATCACCTCGATTGCATTGTGTAAGGCTAAATAGCAATCCTACAGCAACAAAGAAAAGGGTCGATTTTGTCTTATTCAATATAGCAGCCAACCGCTTCATTAATAGGGTAAAACGAATTTTGATTATGGTGGCAATTTAGCCATTGATTCCAAATATAACTGCTATCGGAACTTCTATTTACCAAGGATTTTTCACCTATCTTTTTCGCCCGATTATTTAGTTTCCCAGAATACCGAATTTTTCCTTTGTTAATAATTTTCAACTCCGGGTAAACGTTGAAACCTAACTTTTTCGCCAAAACAAAGGCCGAATCTTGAACAACAAAAGACTGCAACCATTGGTATTGATGCGGCAGCGGTTGTTCAACCAATACTACTAAACGATTTAAAACATTTTCTTTCCCTAGTGAATCAATCCACCGAACAATCCGCCTCAATTCGCCGATACTACCTATACAAATCGGACATTCGGGACTGTAGGTTACAATAAAAAAAACGTTATTCTCGAAATCAGTAATGCTTGCCGAATGTACTATATTGGATTTAGGATAGAACTTTTGCATTACTGCAACGATTGCTGTTGAATCCAATGGATTAGGAGTCATTGTATCAACGACCTTTTTATCGGATTGAATCGATTGATTTCCTGAACAACCTAAGAATATTAACAGTACAACAGAAACCCTAAACAATATTCTCATGGCAAAATTTGAATATTAAAGCGAGGAGTTGGTTTTGATATACCACTGTTTCGCAAACTCCCACAATATCATTCCACAAGTAACAGAAACATTGAACGAATGTTTACTGCCAAATTGGGGAATTTCGATGCACAAATCGCACTGTTGTAATACTTCTTCGGAAACCCCATCAACTTCATTCCCAAAAACAAATGCAATGGGCATATCTGCATTAAATTCAACTTCAGATAACGATTTGGATGTATAGGTTTGTTCTATTGCGATTACAAAATATCCATGTTCTTTCAAATCCTTTATGGCATCCATTGTTTGTGAAAAATACTTCCATTCAATGGTGTTTTCAGCCCCTAACGCCGTTTTCATTAGATCTTTGTGGGGCGGCTTTACGGTAATTCCGCACAAATACATATTAGAACATCGAAATGCATCGGATGTGCGCATCATTGAACCCACATTGTAAATGGATCGAACATTATCTAAGACAACCGCATACGGCCATTTCGGAGCTTGCTTAAACTCCTCTACCGATAATCGGTTGAGGTCGTCCATTGATTTCTTTTGCACGATGCAAAAATACAATTTGGTATCGGGTTTTGCGAAAAATGCAACTATTGGATGGTGGTTAATTGTTAATTTTTTCGTATATTATAATTGTAAATTGCATCCCTATGGCAGCAGGAAAATCCGATAAGGAAACTCCGTTAATGAAACAATATTATAGCATTAAAGCCCAATACCCGGGTGCTATTTTGCTATTTAGAGTTGGTGATTTTTATGAAACCTTTAATGAGGATGCTCGAACTGCATCCGCTGTATTGGGTATCGTATTAACAAAACGCGCGAACGGTGGGGCATCCGAAATGGATTTGGCTGGATTCCCTCACCATTCCCTAGACAATTACCTCCCCAAATTGGTGAAAGCAGGGTATCGAGTAGCAATCTGTGACCAATTAGAAGATCCTAAAGCAACTAAAACCATTGTAAAACGAGGTGTAACGGAATTGGTTACCCCGGGGGTTAGCTACAACGACAAAGTATTAAACAATAAACAAAACAACTATTTATGTTCCTTATACGAAGAGGGTAACCGTTGGGGTATAGCATTTTTAGATATCTCCACTGGAGAGTTTTTTTGTTCCGAAAGTGGTTGGTTTGCCATTAAAAAATTGATTGATGCATTGAAACCGGCCGAATTACTGATTCCTAAAAATCAACAAGAACTGGCATTTACCCATTTTGGCAAACCCAGTTCTTACCAAACGTTAGATTCATGGATTTACGAATTCACCACATCTCAAGAAACACTAACCAAACATTTTCAAACACAATCGTTAAAAGGATTTGGAATTGATGGCCAAGATGCCGCCATAGCCGCCGCCGCCGCTTGTTTGCATTATTTACAACAAACCCAACACCATCATGTTGCCCATATTCGCACTATACGTAGAATTGATGAACAAGATCATGTGTGGATTGATGGATTTACTCAAAGGAACCTCGAGTTGTTACAACCCATTTATTCGGGGGGAACCGCTTTTATCGATGTTTTGGACCAAACCTGTACTCCGATGGGTGCCCGGTTATTGCGTCAATGGGTGGTTTTCCCACTCTTGGATATTCTTAAAATTCAACATAGACAAAATCAAGTAGAAGCATTTTTATCCAACGCGTTATTGCGAGAACAATTGCGTGGGTTACTAAAGCAAATTGGAGATCAACAGCGATTGGTTTCAAAAGTAGCCTTACGAAAAATCAGTCCACGAGAAGCAGTACAATTAGGCAATAGTTTACGAAAACTATCGGCAATCAAAGACCTATTAGCTCAAAGTTCTAACGACTTACTGGTAGATTCAGCTTCCAAAATAAACACACTCCCCG
>JBJOFM010000108.1:0-3875 GCA_046048755.1 Bacteroidota bacterium
CATTTCCATTTGCAAATCGCGCAATTTTTCATCGTAAACTTGAGCTATAGCGGCTAATTTCAAATCCGCAGAATCCTTCTGAGGCATCGTGTCGATCAATACTTGAGTGTTTACCGTAGCAACTTTTTGTGCTTGCGCTTCGGATACAAACAATACCGAAAGGGTAAGGGTAAATAATAAGATAAGTTTTTTCATGTATTCTAATTTATTGTTTTACAAATGATTATTCTTCGTCTGGATCAGACTTTTTTACTGGTGGTGTGGGTTTAGACTTGCCTCCTGGGGTTACGCCACCGGGGGAAATTGGTTTGCCCGTGCCTTCATCAGAGGTAGCAATCCCCAATGCTTCCAACACTTCTAGCGTTTTATCGTATCGGGCATCGGCATACAACATCAATGCACCACCGTTTTTATCAAAAATATAGGAATAGCCTTCTTTTTTCGCTACGGTCTGAATTGCATCGTAGATTTTGTCTTGCAACGGTTTTACCAATTTCAATCGCTCTTGATATAAAGCTCCGTCAGGGCCAAATTTTGCTTGACGAAATTGATACAAATCTGCTTCTTTTGCTGCAATCGCTTCCTTGCGTTGTTTCTTTTGATCGTTGGTAAGCAACACCTCCTCTGCCAAATAATCCCGCTGAAGTTGATCTAATTGCGCTTTTATTTGCGCCGCCTCTGCTTCCCATTTAGCCGACAAATCCATTATGTCTCGCTGAGCTGCTTGAAATTCAGGCATTTTCGATAGAATTACATCCGAATCCACAAATCCTACCAATTGATTTTTCTGGCCATGAACTAAGCCAGCTGTCATTAAGAATGTTATCGCTACCAAAAACCGCTTCATTGTTGCAAAGATTTTCAAACGTCGTGCCAATTCAAAATTTAAAAGGCGAAAATATCGTATTTTAATCGATAATTAACATACGCTTAACCGATTTCGAGGCATTTAACCGATTATCGCTACCGTTTCACTGTAAAAATGAAAGCCAATTCAAGCAAAAAAATAAAACAGACTACGCGCACAAGGAACTTTTGCTACCGATAATCCACCCGTATCGAAACAGTATCAATGCTTCAAATTGACCAGTGGGGAAGTTTCCCAAGTACTCCGATGAAGTAATCGATCGGAAATTCTCACTACAAATCTTGCGCTATCGGTTACAAAACCGTAGGGTTTAGCGGGGATGATTAAACGCATATCTCCCGTTACCTTTTTATTTTTCCCCGGTGCCGAAAGTCTCGGTAATCGTTCATGAAATGTAATCGTATCGGTATTACCCGTTATTGGATTCAATGCATATATCCATTTCCCATTATCACAATACTGCATGTAGACTTTCAAATTCTGGAAATCATACCGACCGAAAGCAAATCCATCCAGTGTATCGGATTCTGAAAGCCCCAAATCACCGTCATCGTCTTGAAAAAACAAATCTACCCAAACCAAACTATCGTACCCCAAGGGCGAGGGAATCACGGTGGTTGATAGAATTTTTAGTTGCGGTGTAGATAGGATTGTATTTTTGCCATCGTTGCAAGCAACAAAAAGCGAAAATATGCTGAACATGAACCCTGCAAACCGTTGGGCCGATATGGAAAATCGAATTTTATCCATGGAGGAATCCAAATTTAATACTATAGCAGCAGAAATTCATCGTTGGCAGCAACGCAATTGCCAAGCTTTTAGACGTTGGTGTGAATTAAACCCTAAGGAGAAACCCTTTCCAACCTTTCTTCCTATTCAATTTTTTAAAACGCAATCGATTCTATCCCTAGAGAATCGCTGGATCTCAGATTCACTGCCAACGATTTTCGATACGCAAAGCCCCGTCCCCCACTTGTTGTTTGAATCTAGTGGCACTACCCTCCAACAAACGTCGAAACACTGGGTATATAATCCATCGTTGTATGAACAGAGTTTTCTGAAAACCTTTGAATCCCGATTTGGTAAAGTCTCTGAACTTTGCATCATTGGCTTGCTTCCATCCTACTTGGAAAGACAAAATTCTTCGTTGGTCTATATGGTGGATTGTTTAATTAAGCAAAGTGAATCCCCCAACAGCGGATTTTACTTGTACGATTACGAGAAATTGTGGAATCTAATTCAAGATAACGAGAGGAAACAACTTCCTACCATCGTATTTGGGGTAACTTTCGCTATGTTAGAATTGGCAGATTTCGTCTCCTACACTAATGTTAACCCAACTCATTCCAATCCAACACAATTATATTGTATTCAATGGATCGAAACTGGGGGTATGAAAGGAAGAGGGAAAGAACTTACTCGCGCAGAACTACATAACAAATTAACCCAAGTATTGGGGGTGAATACTATTCAATCGGAATACGGCATGACCGAATTGCTATCTCAAGCCTATACTCGATCAATTGATGGTAGATTTCAATGTCCGCCGTGGATGAAAGTACGCGTGTGTGACCCGATGGACCCCCAAGACTTTTTACCCTGGGGAAAAACGGGTAGGATTTGCATTATCGATTTAGCCAATCTCTACAGTTGCAGCTTTATAGCCACGGATGATTTGGGCAAAGTCTATGAGGACGGAAGTTTCGAGGTTTTAGGTCGATTAGACTTCAGTGATCTCAGGGGTTGTAATCAACTCATCTAGTGGATTCCAATGCGGGTTCCGCATCATCATCCTCTTCGATATCCACCACAGTATCCTCTAATTCTTCTTTGGGGTTTAATCGGCGCTCCAACGATAAAATCAATGCGGGTAGCAAAAACAAATTGGCCGCCATACCAACAATCAACGTTAAACCGGTTAACCATCCCAACCAAATGGTACCTTGGAAATTTGAGAATACAAAAATTAAGAACCCTGCACAGATAGCTACCATGGTATAAATCATGCTAAATCCAACCTCGGATATCGTGTTACTCAATGCAACCCTCACCGTATGATTGTATTTAACCAATTCCCTTCGGAAGGTGATGACGAAGTGAATGGTGGCATCCACTGTTATACCAAAAGCGATACTAAATACTAAAATTGTTGAGGGCTTCAAAGGTACTCCGAAATATCCCATCGTACCGGCGGTAACCAGCAAAGGGATAATATTCGGTATAATCGCAATAATAATCATCCGGATAGATGGGAACAGCAAACCCATTGTTAAAGAAATGATTAATATACTCCAAAATGTTGCGGATCCTAAACTGTTGTAGAGGTATCCATTCCCCTTCAAGAATACGGCCGATGTACCTGTAACCTGAACTTGATATTCTTCTTTCGGGAATATTCGCTCCAGAATCTCATAAATGGCCGTATTAATACTATCCAAGCGAACGGAACCTACATCTTTAATTTGATAACTAACACGCAACGTGGAATGGGTAGAATCCAACAGCCCTTTCATCATTGGGGCTCCGGATTTCTGCTCGGGCATGCGCATGGCGATATCCCCTAAGTCGGTAACTTTAGGCATCCGATAGTAGGCTGGATCACCATCGTTGACTACTTGATTTGCATAACTTACAATTTCAACCAAACTCACAGGCTTCGATAATTCTGGAAAGCGTTTTAAAGCCTTTTGCAGTGAATTTACTTTGGCCAGTGTTGTGGGGTTGGATGCATCGTGTTCATCGTTGGTTTTAATCAAAATTTCATACGGCATTACCCCTTTGAAATTATTCTGAAAATACTCTAAATCCGTGTAAATCGGCGAGTCATGGGGTATATCGTCTACCATGAAAGCCAATGGTTTAAGTCGAATAACAAAAATGGTACTCAACAGTGTAAACAGAATAAACCAGAAATAAATTCTACGTTTATGGTTAAAGGCCATGAATTTCACCCAATCCAAGAAACTGGATATGCTTTTGTTTTCTAGATGTTTAATTTGCTTATCGC
>JBJOFM010000109.1:0-6135 GCA_046048755.1 Bacteroidota bacterium
ACATCGGAAATACCCACAATTTTAACCCCCAATTGAGAAATTAATTTTGCCGAAATACTACCAACATTTCCAAAACCTTGAACAACGCAAGTAGTTTCAGTAGGTTTCAAGCCCAGTTTAGCCATCGCAGAACGCGTAGAAACCATCACACCTCTGCCTGTTGCCTCTACTCTTCCTAAACTTCCGCCTAAAACCAATGGCTTACCTGTTACTACCGCCCAAGCATTTTGACCCACAATTTTGCTGTATTCATCAACTATCCAAGCCATCTCTTGGGCACTAGTGCCCATATCTGGCGCAGGAATATCTTTATCTGGTCCGAAAACATTGCGCATTGCTAAGGTATAGCCACGTGTTAAACGCTCCAACTCCCCTTTACTCATTTCGCGTGGGTTACATTTAATACCACCTTTAGCACCGCCATAAGGCACATTTACAACCGCACATTTCCATGTCATCCACGCAGCCAACGCTTTCACTTCATCTAAGTTCACATCCAAACTATAACGGATACCTCCTTTAGACGGGCCTAAATGGGCACTATGCACTACACGGTATGCCTCAAAAACGCGGATACTTCCGTCATCCATAGTTACAGGAATGTTTGCCGCAACCACCTTGTCGGGTACACGAAGTACATTCGCAAATTGCTCATCTAAACCTAAAATCTTCACCGCTTCGTCGAAGCGCTTTTGCATGCTCTCCAAGGGATTGTAACGAGGAGTTCCGCCATTTTGTTGGGCTGACATAACTTGATTTTTTGTTAAAAAATTTCGGGGCAAAAATAGCACGATTCTCCCCATTCTCATCACAATATCTTAACAATGTTTCCAATTGTACACTTTATTTCATGAAGTCATAGCAAGTGTACAAATAACACTTTTTCAATTATCCCGTGCGCCTGACGGAACGCAGCAACAACAAAAACATGCAGAAAAAGGCTGGGAATAAGGCAACAACCTCCCAATTAACAACAACCAAATCCGAACTGTAGAATGATCTGTGAGAAAACAAATATTCAATGAATCCTTTTAAATTCAACTTGATATAATGCACTATTCCAGGAAAAAACAGTCCAAACACAATGAAAATCACATAAATGACAATCGACGATAAATAAATTTTAAATAATTCAAAAAATCGATTGGTTGCATGCAACCAATGGGCAATTGGCGAACAAATAGCAGATAATAGAATGGTAGGAACCATAAGTATGAAATATCGATTCATATTGGAAAATTCCCAACCAAAAATGGTAGAAAACACATCGTCTGGAATCACACTTACAACCAAACATACCAGGAAAGAACGCATGAAGCTTTTTCGAATAAATTGACCCAAAACTCCCCCTATATTCTCACTTGAAGGTTGTAAAGACATACTGTGAATCACCACACCGTAGGAATTAGCAATCACCATAAGGGTATCCCACATTAGCCATACATTGGCAAGAACACCAATGATTGTTTTATCAGCACTCCACATATTCAACAACCATAAGGGTGCCCTTGTTATAGCAAAATATACTAGGTGACCTGCCTGAGACCAGAACCCGTCGGTAAAAGCTTTTCTCGGAAGTATCCAGCGATTACTTTGTACAAAAGAAAATGCTTTCAATCCCAAATTTTCCGAGTTAACCCTACCCAACTTTTCCTCGGGCAAAGTCACTTCCCTCCTATACTCTGAATCCACGCTATTCACTGAGTCACCACCATTCTCCGAGTCCAACCCATTCTCCAAGTCCAACCCTATCTCAGAGATTGCATCATTCCGCAGTTCAATCCACCACAGTTTTCTATTTAAAAGTATCGAAACCAAAACGGCTATAGCAAGAGAAAAAACCAGAACCCAACTAACCGATTCGGTGCTTAAAACAGGGGGAGCTATCCAAATTAAACCCAACAATCCTAATCCTTGTAATCGACCCACTACAATAAGTTTTGCGATAAACGCCAGTACAACAAGCAGCAACAACAACTTCAAAAGTTCAATGGAAATTTGCAGCTGATTTCTCTTTTCAACCAGACCTTTGAACTGGTAAAACCCCAAAACAATATTTACTACAGATAACAACAAAATTAGTAACCCGCCACCGAATACCTGGGACAATTCGGACAGTGGGAGTACCCCTTTATTAATCCAAATCCAACTGCTATGCAACGCCATCCAAATAGTGGAAACCCCTATCGAAACAACAATCGAAAATCGCAATGTCCGTTTTACGCCATACTGAATCATGAAATTGGGCAACGTACTGCCCACCATCCATTCCAGCACCAACATGAACAGCTGGATATTCATGAGCCAAATACTCAAATGGCCTCTACCCGCCGCACCCATCATTCTTGAGTACAAAACAACCACCAATATGGCTAAAACTGCTTTTAAACCCTGCCAAATTATCGTCCGATTTGCAAGTCTGTGAGCTATCATTGAACCTTGCTATTATTTATTTCACCCGAACACAAATTCGTAAATTTAAAGAAATAGCCTAAGGAAGCCCATGCAAATAATAACTCAGCATTGCTACCCTTGTTAAACTCCTTTTCACGAAATTTAAAATCCCACCACTTATTCAATGTGTCAACCCTCAAAATGGCCTCTTCCCAATCCTTAAAATGTTGCAAGGTTAATGCGGAATGCGGTACAGTAAATCCCTTTTTATCTGTTCGAAATAAAATTTCTTCGGGTAAAATCCCAATGAGTGCTTCGCGTAACAAGCCTTTACTATAGCCTTCGTACAATCTACCCGATAATTCCCCAATTATGTACCCCTCTTCCTCTTCAAACTCTTCATCCAATGCCGAAATCCCTATCCATTGAGATAATAAATAATCATCGGCAAAGGGATTCCGGGATTCCAATTGGTTCGCCATTCCATTCCTATCTTCGAATCGCAATAATTGATTTAAACGATCCCCAAAATAATCATTTAACAAAACATCGAATAAAATTTCACGCGGTTTACTCGCGTTTAGTCTGTCTTTGATTTTTCGATTTACCTTGCCTTTGTTTTTATTAATTGAATGACGCAAACCTGCAACCTGAGTTACATCTGTTAAGAACAACTTTATTCGCTGCCTAAGTGCAACCGATAGAGATACTGGCCATTTTTTTCGATGTGGTATTAAGAAGGTCCATTCATCCAATAGTTGCCGAACATAATAATGGGGGTAACCGGCAAATATCTCATCGGCACCTTGACCATTGAATAAAACGGTGATTCCAGATTCCTTAACGGCACTACACAAATTGAAGTGGGCGATATTATTCCAATGCATCGCAGGTCTTCCCGTTTTTTCAACAAACCTTGGTAAATCCGTCGACAGAAAACCATTAGTCTCGATTTGCCGATGCTGAGTTCCTAAAAATTCCGACATTTTACGTTGCCACTTCGATTCATCTTCGGCCGAATCGGGTGAAGCTATGGAAAAAGTGCTCAACGCAGCATTTTTGCTAGATAACAGAGAAGCAATCGCTGTTATCGCGGAACTATCCAACCCGCCGCTCAATGCAAAACCGATGGGCAGGTCGCTCCGAAGTCGTCTTGCAATGGATAAAAACAATTGTTTTCTTAACACTTCCGCTTTTTCTGAAACCTTGGGCAAGGAATCTATTATTTCCTGTATTCGTGGTGCATTATCGTTAACAGCGCTAAAGCTGTCCCAAGACCATTGTGTTTTTTCTTTTAACGCAGAAAATGTTAAGGTATTAAAATTTTGTGCCCAATCACATGACTGTATTAAAACCGATTTTTCTGAGTTTTTTTCGATTAGCTCCGCTCCATATTTCAACTGAATATAAGACCCAATCGGGATATTATTCACCGCAGACCATGGCGAAATGTTATCTGTTTTACCCTGTTTATACCATTTCAAATAATCTTCGTCAAATTGGGGGGGATTAACGCCCATGTCCCTTGACTTCAAAAATGTTCGCTCATCACTGCTGAATAATATTAATCCCGGTTTTGGATTAATAAAATATAATGGCTTAACACCTGTTCTATCTCGCACCAAAAAACATTCTTTCAATTGTTGGTCCCAAATAGCAAAAGCAAAAAAACCATCCAATAAAGTCAAACAGTCAACGCCAAATTCCTCCCACAACAGCAACAACACCTCTGTATCGGTTGATGTTTGCACCGATAGATTATACCGTTTAACTAATTCTCGATAATTGAAAATCTCTCCATTAAACGATAATATGTATCGATTATTTACAGATTTCATAGGCTGATGCCCACTAGCACCTAGCCCAATAATGGACAACCGGGTATGAACCAAAACTCCTGCAACATCTTCGGTTTCGATGTAGCTAAACCCTTCGTCATCGGGCCCTCGATACCGGATACTACCCAGCAACAGATCTTTTATGCGAAGAAGCGTTTCCTTCGATTCCGACTGGGTTGAGAGATATCCGGCTATACCACACATAAATTACTACAATGGATTATTGTTAGGGTGTATAACGCAGATACGCAGATAATATTTCTTGGCCGATATTCTGGGGATTAAATCGCTTCATAGCTATTTCAGACACCTCCCTTTGGGACACGATATTTCCATCCTTAAATACAGCCGGATGAGACGATGAATACGCAGAACTTTCAAGTTTTATTTCTGTCAAATACTGCTCCATGGTTTCTTTCAAATTGTCCTGGTTTAATCCTTTCGTAAACCAAACTCCTGATGAAACAATCATCTCCGGGATTCCAGCTACGGATGATGTTATGATCGGCAACCCACAACATTGTGCTTCAGCAATAATACACGGTGCATTTTCCGCTGTTGAAAATAATATTAGCGCCGAACACATCTTCATCAAGTCCGATAATTCCATCGGATTGACCTTCCCAACAATTTTAATTCGAGAATTGGATTTCACAGAATCGATATCAATTTCAGGATTTTTCGCCAGCAACTCCGATGCATCTCCACCAACCAAAATTAAATTCATGGGAGTTTCCTTATTACTGGCTGAAATTTGATTGAACGCATTAATAATCAATGGAACTTGTTTTCGATTATCATAATTCGAAACATGCAACCAATTTATTGTCTCCTGCTGAATTTGTATATCTGGAAATAGCGTTGAAAATAGGTTCAAATTATTGTGATTGGTTCCGGGCCTACTGTTAAACGTAGATGTATCAACGGGATTTCGGAATAAGTGCATCCGTCTGGGTAATTTGTAGGTGTGTTGTAATTGTTGGTGGGTATATAATGAAATTGCCGCGGAAACATCACTAAGCCTCCAAATCCGTTTCATATACCAACGAAAAAACGCAGATCTACGGAAATAACTATCTTGAATTTCATTTCCAAAAATTGCCCAATGTTCTGTGTACCACAAAAAAGCATTGGACCAAAAGTGTTTTTTCACGAATCCCAAGGGCCAAGCAATTTTATCCCCCGCATGCAAATGTAGATAGCATTCCTTATTCGAGTTTTTTCTATAATAATTTACTAAAACAGCAAAAACAACCAACCAATACCAAATCGCATTGATTGGCTTACCTAAGTAAAAGTCGAACTGCTTGATTGGAGTCCAAATTAATTCTATTTCGCTGTAACGATGATTTTTCGATTCCACAATATCTTGAGATTTCGTGTTGAAAGGCTCAATCATTGCTGCTACATCACTTAGAAACACCGTGGTCTTAGAAGCAGAAATCGTATTTTCACAATGTACAGACCTCCATGTCAAACTTGCATCTGAATATGGGTGAGGTATGTTCTGATTGGAATGATAAACAGGAAAATGAAAAACCGTAAGATTGGAGTCAAATGCTGAATTCGATGATAGTTGGCTTGCTACGGCTTGGGCATGTCGTAACACAAAATTGCCCGATAAAGGATTTTGATTACTGGGGAACCATCCCGCTATCCATATTAACTTTTTCGGAAACAGCACTTCGGCAAAAGTAAGCAACAAGGATGAGCCGCAATAAAATCGTTGCGAAAAATGCAAAACATCGCATTTTACGTTGCAAAGAATAGAAAAAAATAGTAATATTGCACCTTCATAAACGGCGGTTATAGCTCAGGTGGTTAGAGCATCAGCTTGTGGCGCTGAGGGTCGCCGGTTCGAGTCCGGTTAATCGCCCCAAAAAACACCAAAGCTGCTTCAAAT
>JBJOFM010000110.1:0-2840 GCA_046048755.1 Bacteroidota bacterium
TTATCGGAAGTAACTTGGATTCCTCCCCGTTACGATGTTTTACTTTCAATAGGTAATTGCCTGCAGTAATTTCCGATGGTAGTGTGAAGTCAACTAGGTTTTTCTGACCTACCGCTACCTCTTTCAACAACCTACCTTGCATATCCAATAAGGCTACTCCTAAAATATCATTGCCCTCTCCTACCGAAATTTGCATGTCTTCGCCCGCTTTAACAGGTACCGGCTGCAAGCGCACCACTTCCGTGAAACGAGTGCTCTTCTCTTTTATTCCCGCCTGCTCCGTTGGGGTTATTACCAACGAAAAACGATTGTCCTCCACCTGTAAGTCGTTGCTCTTACGCTTAAACAAATACGTACTTTCGTTGCTCACTTTAGTTTTGGTTTCTGTCACCGCATCCAATAATTCAACCGAGTATAAATCCTGTTGATCGCAAGTGTTGAAAGTAAACTTGTAACCAAAGGTATCCAACGTTTTTATTTTTAATGGTACTGTGATCGCATTTGCAACAACATCTTCCCGTCTATCAATTCCCAACCATTCTTTATCCGCACTTATCGTTCCAACACCCAAATACCCAGCATATAGCTTATTCATATCCATGGCATCCACACCTTCCTTGGCTCCATTTGCAGATTGATTCCATTCCAACAAACATTTGTCCATCAAAGGGCTGGCCGATTCATTTTCGTACGTTAACTTTATTTTCAACTGATTGCATGGTACATTATTAGTCATTCGAAAAGCCGATACATTGGGTTGTGTATATACCCTATCTGCCTCATCGAAAGTTACACTTGGACTGGATGCGGTAGCGATCATAAATACCGATGCACCCATTTCTATAATACTGGATTGTGCGGTTGTGGATGCCTCAAAAGCAGTAGAACCTGTTAATACCACACTTCCACTGGATTTATCATACACATTGTACATCCGCTGCTTCGGCTCATAGACCAAATACTTATTGGCCACGTTGGTCCGTGTGATCAAATTGAAATCCACATTGGCTGGGAATGGATTAGCTATCAAATTATACCCCTTTAAAGAACCGGAACCACTATAAGACAAATTAACCGTCTTACTTCCAGAATGAATTTGACCTTTAAAATCCATAGATCCCGCCGTAGCTGAAGCTAAGTTATTTCCTAAACCTTGAGTCCCCATACCTCGGAAAAACAACAATATGCCCTGACCTACGGGAATTTTATTCGCGGTATTTCCCGAAGTATAATCCGCCCATGCACTGGTGCTTTCATCCCAATATTTGATAGATGGTGCACAATACGAACACGATGTATTAAAAGAAAAGAATGAATCTCTATTATCGCCACTATTAGTCCCACTAATTACAATATCATCGGTAATCTGAGAAATATTTACGGAATTCTTCATCGGAAAACCCACGGTTCTCCATGCTCTATTACCACTGTTATACATCTCCCATAAAACACCTCCACTAATAGTCCTATACGTCTTTATCATACCTCTACCCATGCCATTATTCCTTAATTGAAGGTAAGGAGTCCACGCGTGCCAATCAGCTTCACTACTACTAGCTGGACTATTAGAACTAAAGGTGCCAAACATATCTGTATTATCCAAAAAACCGTAAATGCTTAAACGACCATTTAGAGTAACATTATTACCTCCAAATTCGGCATTGGGTGCAAAAGTGGCATTATTTTTTACCACTACTTCTCCCGTTCCTCCCAGACTCGAGTTTCCGAATGCTATTGTTTGCTCTCTACCATCCCCTAATTGAATATTAACGCCCGTAACAGGAACTATATTACAATTTAACAAAAAACTCCCCCATGCACTGGTATTATAAGAACTTAAAACCAAACATCCACCTGTTCCAAATTTATTATTCGTATATAGAACCGAATTATACACATAAATTCCTCCACCATTCTGTACTTCAATTTCTAATGTGTCAGTTCCCGAAAAACCCATTCTTGCAAAATCCATAAACCAACCATACTGATACAAACCGCTCACATTAATCGTAGATTTGGCCAAGGAACCATTACTTTTTGTATAGTTAGAAAATCGTACATCACTATAACGATTTATTAAAAGTTTCGAAATAGTTTGAGTGAATTTGCCACCATTATATGGAATGTTAACCAGTTGAGAATTGGTATTGTCAAAAATTAAATAATCAGAATCATGAACAGATGTCCTCGTTGGTTCCCAATTCCCAGCCGTTTGCCAAACTGAATCAACTGCACCTGTCCACTTATAGGATCTACGCACTGCAATAAATTGATTTGTATTTGAAAAATTAATGCTTGGTCTATTATTTAGCAAAGTGGTAGACCCGTTTCTTTTGATTCCAACATAAATATTCACTGCACTGGTTGGAATGGAAGTAAATCGAAATTGAAACACCAATGAGTCTGCTGCATTTGAAACGGTGAAGCCGTAGGTCCCTTGTCCGTTAGACCAACTTGTAGGTGAAGTTGGCTTCCTTGGAATAGTGAACCAGGAAGAAGAAATAGAACTATTTTTCCCTTGAACTCCAGTAACATCAGCCCAAATCACAACCGAATCACCCGATGCAAGTCCGGAATAATGTATTTCTACGTCCTTAGAAATCGGAGACGCCGGATTTGTAACCATTTTATAAAAACTTGATGCAGGCTGAATAACTGGACTTAATGTAGACGTGCTTTCGGCAGTACCTGCAACATGGATTTTCGTGATATTTTGCGTCTTTCCCGCTACAAAAAAGCAAAATACAATCAGCGATAAAATGATTTTTTTCATCAATAAAAGTATCGAAAACCGAAATTAGCTTAAATTAATCTACCTCCTAGAATTTATTGATAAAATC
>JBJOFM010000111.1:0-4400 GCA_046048755.1 Bacteroidota bacterium
TTATTTGGATGATGTAAATGGTAGTTATGGGGATTATAAATCGATGAAGGAAAACCAAGGATTATCGTCGGCAGAAAATGGACATGCACAGGTATTAGAAGGTAATCCAGCCTTACCTGCAGGAACGATGCGAGGCGATACACATTTAAAGGATTGGTATTATTTTATAGGTTTCAGCATATCGTATCGATTTACGCCGTTAATTTGTAGATAAATTGATCTTCTTGTGTCTGTTACATCATCTTTCGCTAGCCAAATAAAAAAAGACAGGATTCCCGAGCATGTTGCTATCATCATGGATGGTAATGGCAGGTGGGCGAAGAAAAAAGGTCATTTACGGATTTTTGGACACAAGCACGGTGTGGGTGCGGTAAGGAATGCTTTGGAAGCTGCGGTAGAGATTGGGGTTCGTTATTTAACGGTTTATGCGTTTTCTACGGAGAACTGGAGTAGACCGAGGATGGAGGTTAATGCCCTGATGGAGTTGTTGGTGGATACTATTGAGAAGGAAATCCCAACCTTTATGGAGAATGGTATTCAGTTGCAAGTAATTGGGAATGTAGATCAGTTGCCGGGTACTTGCCAAGCTCAATTAGAGCGCGCCATGAAAATCACGGAGAACAATAATAAATTAACGTTAATCTTAGCGTTGAGTTATTCGGGTAGATGGGATATTATTGAAGCGGTTAAAAAGATTTCTGAATCCGTGAAAGCAGGGGAATTGCAGCCCGAAGACATTAATGAGTCGGTACTGAATACCGCTCTAAATACAGCTAAGTTTCCCGATCCCGATTTACTGATACGCACCAGCGGTGAGCAACGGATAAGTAATTTTTTGTTGTGGGAAATTGCCTATTCCGAGATCTATTTCACTCCCGTGTTGTGGCCTGATTTCACCAAGGACGATTTTTATAGGGCAATCATCGATTTTCAGGGTCGAGAACGCCGATTTGGAAAAACAAGTGAGCAAATTGCATAAGTGTTTAAGACATTCAAACATATTGGGTTAGTAATACTAACATTGATTTCGGTAACTTCCGGTTATTCGCAACGATTGGCCGATAGTACCTATCGCAATGCCGAGGCCATAGCATACGATTTTATAGAGCCTAAGGAATACGTTATTCGAAATATTCAAGTAAACGAAGTGAATGGTAGACCTGTTATGAAATCGCAGGTTATCTTTTTTTCGGGATTATCCATCGGCCAACGAATAAAAGTTCCAGGAACGGATATTTCAAAAGCTATCCAAAATTTGTGGGCAAGAGACTATTTCCGTGATATTCAAGTGTATTTATTGCCCTTGGAAGGCGAGGAAGTTATCGTTCAATTCCGAGTTCAGGATCAACCGAGGTTAAATGGACATCGATTTATTGGATTAACCAATGCACAGGCGAAAACGTTGAAAGAAGAAGTTGATTTAAAAAAGGGAATGTACATCAACCCAAATTTAATCAATCGATCTATCGAAAAAGTCTTGAAATACTACCGAGAAAAAGGGTATTACGGGGTTCAGTGTACCATCGATAGAAAACAGGCTTACAACAAAGATTCTTCGGAGATGGTTGGATTTGAAAACTTTGATTTTCAGATTATTAAAGGCCCAAAGGTAAAGGTGTACGATTTTCATTTCCACGGCAATGAATTGGTTGCGGATAAGGAATTGCGATCACAGATTAAGGGTGTAAAACGGAGTTTTCAGAAGATAAATATTTTCAAATCGTCTAAATACATTGAGTCAAAGTTTGCCGAGGAACTAGATAATATCATCAAGTATTATTTGAGTAAAGGATATCGCGATGCGCGCATCATTACCGATAGTGTGCAGTTGATAAGCGATAAACATTTGGTTGTGCACGTGAGTTTGTTTGAGGGCAGTGAATACCGTATCAGAAATATTACTTGGAAAGGTAATATGAAGTACAGCACGGGCTTGTTAGATACAATTTTAAATGTTAAGAAGGGAGATATTTTCAACCAATCGTTGTTGGACGAAAAGTTGAATAATCCGGGAGGACAAGGGGGGTACGATGTGCAGAGTATGTACATGGACGATGGTTATCTGTTCTTCCAATTGATGCAGGTAGAGACGGGGGTTTATAATGATAGCATTGATTTGGAGATTCGAATTAATGAGGGACCACGCGCAACGATTGCTTCGGTAACTTGGAAAGGAAATACAAAAACCAGTGATCGAGTAATCCAGCGAGAAATCCGAACAAAACCGGGGAATACCTTTTCAAGAACCGATATTCAACGGACCATGCGCGATCTTGCTGCATTGAATTTGTTTGACCCTGAGAAGTTGGGGGTAGATCCTAGACCTAATCCAGAAGATGGAACGGTGGATATTGTTTATACATTATCCGAAAAGCCTAGCGATCAAATTGAATTAAGCGGCGGATGGGGCGGCGGTGGATTTAATCCTCAGCTGGGTTCCTACAATACCAATCCTTCCTTGATTGGAACGGCGGGTATCATGTTGAATAATTTTAGTAGAAGAAAACTAACTCGACCTGAAACATGGAATCCGGTTCCAACGGGTGATGGTCAAAAGTTGAGTCTACGTGCTCAGAGTAGCGGCCCTACCTACCAGGGATACACTTTGGGTTATACCGAACCCTGGTTTGGAGGCAAGAAACCTAACACGTTGAGTATTGCTTTATTTCATCGGGTTAACGGGTTCGACTTTTTACCCAAGGACCATCCAAATCACCGGGCGTTTTTTAATACGGGTGTTGAGTTAAGTTATGCGAAGCGTTTGAAATGGCCGGATGACTTTTTCAATTTACAGTATGCATTGAGTTTCCAACGTTACCGCATGCAGAATATGGATGGAAGCATGTATAGTTTCCCTGCAGGATTTAGTGGCGTAAGTTATAATCCAACATTCTCTGTGGTATTGGTGAGGAACTCCATTAATGAGCCGATTTATCCTACTTCTGGAAGTAACGTAACCTTAACTGCACAAGCCACACCACCGTTTAGTTTGTTGAGTAAGTTGGACTATTCGGAATTGTCGCCCAATGAAAAATACAAGTGGGCTGAATATTATAAGCTAAAAGTAGATGCGGAATGGTTTACTCCAATCTATAAGAAAATGGTATTAATGACCCGTGCTAAATTTGGTTACTTGGGTATGTATAACCGCGATTTAGGTACAACATTCTTCGAGCGTTTCCGGGTGGGTGGCGCTGGTATGTTTGGATTTAATTTGGCAGCGATGGAGATTGTATCGCAGCGTGGATACGATAACTTTACGATATCGGATGCTGCTATGGGCAATCAATCTGGAGCTCCAATTTACAATAAGTTCACCATGGAATTACGTCAAGCAATCACTAATTCTCCAACGGCAACGGTATATGCTTTGGCCTTTTTGGAAGCGGGAGATGCTTGGAGCAGTATGTTAAAATACAATCCATTTGAATTGAAGCGTGCGGCGGGTGTAGGTATTCGATTATTTATGCCGATGTTTGGTTTAATTGGATTGGATTGGGCATATGGGTTTGATTATCGAAATGTACCTGGCAGCAGCAGCAAGCCAACACAAATCCACTTCTTTATTGGTCAGCAGTTCTAGAGATTTGCTGCCAGCGAACGAAATAAGGTGGTCTTTTCCCCATTAGGTAATTTCTGTTAAATAGCGAAGGAGTTTGCATGGATATTTTGATCCATATAGATTAGGCTTTGGAAGTTAACCGTGTTTGAACGGTGGTTAAATTCGCTAATTAAAAATCGAATTTTATCCCTTGTGCTAAGGGCAAGGTAGTTCCATAATTGATGGTATTTGTTTGTCTACGCATATAGGCTTTCCAAGCATCGGATCCACTTTCTCTTCCGCCACCGGTTTCTTTTTCACCGCCAAAAGCACCGCCAATCTCTGCACCTGAGGTACCAATATTGACGTTGGCTATTCCGCAATCGGAACCTCGAACCGATAGAAATGCTTCCGCTTCTTGTAAATTATTGGTAAATATAGCGCTTGATAATCCTTGTTTTACGTTGTTTTGGATGGCTATGGCTTGATCCAAATCTTGGTATTTTAGTAAATATAAAATAGGAGCGAAGGTTTCTTCCTGCACGGTTTTCATGTTTGGAGACGCTTCGCAGATCGTAGGAACAACATAACATCCACTTTCGTATTGGCTGCCTGTCAGTACTTTGTTTCCGTATAGAACGGTTCCACCTTCGGCTTGAACGTTTGTGATTGCATTTTGGTAGTTTCTTACGGCATCGGTGTCTATGAGTGGCCCAACATGATTGGATTGATCCAAAGGATTACCAATTTTCAACTGGGCGTATGCTTTGCAAAGTTTTTCTTTTACGGTGGAGTAAATGGAATCGTGGATGATAAGTCTGCGTGTTGTAGTGCATCGCTGACCGGCGGTACCCACGGC